>JAFGKX010000084.1 GCA_016928375.1 Candidatus Omnitrophota bacterium
ATCCAAAAATTACTGTTGCTAAGTCCTGGGGAATATATCTTCCAAAAATAATACGTAAGGGCATGAATAACGTTAAAACCGGGGCAGCGCCAAAATAAAGATAGTACTTTCCTTTATAAAGCGAAAGATCGTGCATTCGGTAGAGTTCATTTAGAGACGGGTCATAAGGGTCTTTTAAAGTAAGCAGTTCTTTAGGGGGGGTAATTAATAAATTGGTTCGCCTGGAGAAAAAAGCGGCAGCAAGGGCATTATAATAATCTGCTCTTTCTTCAGAGAAATGTCCGCTTATAACCTGCCCAAGATGCTTTTTGAATTTAAACTGGAACGGTTTATGATAGCTTGTAGAAGCGGTCCAGAGGTAAAAAACAAGCACGCCTACCAAAAAAAGTACAATAATGCCTTTTTTAAATATTGTATTGGCAACCATTCGTTAGGATCCGCAATGTTATAACCACAAGGAAATTCTTTATAAATAGATTATTATAGTTAAAAGGATTAATCAAGGAATTTTTAGCTTCAACGGGAACCTTACAAAACCAAATTTGCTATAAGCGATACACTCTACCCAACCAGACCGGAAGCGTAGGTTCGAAAGCGATTGGGGTCTGCTCCCCGGCGCTGAATTAACTATAATAGGTCGTTTAGCAAATTAACGTACATCGTAATCGTTATTAAAATCTGGTTGTTTCCGCTTACCTCTCATGGTAATATGATAACAAGCATTTCCCGGCAGCAGTTTATTCACTTTTGACATAACCACGCCCTAGATGAGACACAAAATGCGGTATTTTATTTTAGGAATTTTTGAACCGGCGTACAAGTTCGGTTATAACTGTGGTTACAAGTGCATCTTTAATCTGAAAAGCGGTTACAGGAGAATAGCGCGAGCCTAAAGCGAACCTAGCCCGGTTAGATTTGCATTTTTAGGCTATTTTAATTCTACCGGCTTATCGAATCCCCGGCCCTGCCACCTAAGGCGGCAGGGCCGGGGGGCACTTGAAAGAGGACACCATTATCTTGAGATACGTTAGATTGGCCTTATTAATCGCAGCGCTTTCATATTTGGCGATATATATAGTTATCGCCATATTCCGCCTAAGATACCCCTTTGAGCTGGAATGGATGGAAGGGGCTATGGTGGACAGGGTAATAAGGGTTTTGTCGGGTAAAAATTTGTACGTTGTACCGTCTATAGATTTTGTCTCAGCGCCTTATACGCCGTTATATTTTTATGTTTCTGCAGCCGTATCTAAAATCACGGGCATCGGATTTTTCCCGTTAAGACTTGTGTCTTTTATTTCGTCCTTGGGTTGCTTCTTTCTTATTTTTCTTATCGTAAAAAAGGAAACCCGGGATACTTTTTCAGGTATACTCGCCGCTTGTTTATATGCGGCGACGTTCAGGATAGGGGGCGCCTGGCTCGACATAGCAAGGACGGATTCCCTCTTTATTATGCTGTTTCTGGGCGCCTGCTATCTGATAAAATTCTATCCATCCGCGACATCGTACATATCCGCAGGTGTGCTTATAGCACTTTCTTTCCTCACGAAACAGTCGGCCTTATTTATGGCCTTGCCGATAATGCTTTACGCATTTTTTCTGAATCCCAGGCGTTCATTATTTTTGACGCTGCCGGTTGCATTTTTGATATTGCTAAGCACCGTTGTATTTAATGCGCTTAGCGGCGGATGCTACAATTTCTATGTGTGGCTCTTCCATATTAAAAGGTGCATTACCGAAATGCGTATTGTTACTTTCTGGACGCAGGATCTATTTAAGCCGCTATTTATAGCCTGCTGTATCGCGGCTTTGTATTTTATTGCTAACCTTTTCAGACAGGATAGGAAAAACCGCCTTTTCTATTTTTTTCTGTTTATAGGAACCGTCGGCGTAAGCTGGAAAAGCCGTGTTATGCAGACAGGCTATGATAATGTGCTGCTACCGGCATATGCCTCGGTCGCGGTTCTTTTCGGTTTGGCGGTCAATAGCGTTATACAGTTACTATCCAAGCATGCCATGAAGGCGCTTACAATAGTTTTTTATATTATTTGCATTACCCAGTTTATTATTTTACACTATAACCCTTTTAAACAAATACCTACGAGCGCAGACGAGGCCGCGGGAAGAAAACTTATAGAAGAAATAGCGTCAATGGACGGAGAGGTATATTTGGAGGGCCATGGATATCTTTCTCTCTTGGCCGGAAAAAAAAGTTATGCGCATGATATGTCTTTATACGACATTCTCTGTGATACCAAAAATGAAAGGTTTAGAAAGATATTGTCCGATGATATAATGGAGACGCTGAAAAAAAGAAAATTTGATGTAATTATAATTGATAACCACAGCGTTTTAGAAAATGTTATAAGGGAATATTATAAGCTGGAGAGAAAAGTTTTTGAAGATAACGGGGTATTTTTTCCCGTTACGGGTTGGAGGGTTCGGCCCGAATATATATATGTACCGAAAAACGCTAATTAAGGTACGGAAGGCCGTATTGTATAAATGAAAATAAAAAAATACATTTTTGTACTAATTCCTTGTGTTGTTTTTGTATTTCATTCGTTGCTTTTTAGGACATGGCTTGTTGACGACGCCGGGATAAGCTTTTCGTATGCCAGGAATTTAGCGTCCGGTTACGGGCTTGTCTCACAGCCGGGCAATGTACCCGTTGAAGGATTTTCGAACTTTTTGTGGGTTTTGTTAATAACGCTCTTTTTTTTGTTAAAGTTATTTTTTATTCCCGGCACCCTGAAAATATTGAGTATGGCACTCGTAATCGGCTCTTTTTTTATAATTCAGCGAACCATATCGTATTTTTCCGCCAATAATAAATCCATGGTAACGTTCTTTTCGCTTTTATTCCTTTCCGTAAACCCTTCATTCGTCATCTGGGTGAATTCGGGACTGGAAAATCCGCTATACGTGTTTCTCCTGTCGCTTTTGTTGTTCCAAACTGTGTGTGTTTCGTCCGGTGAAAATTATGCTGTGAGAAAAGGAATGTATTCCGGTATTATTGCCGCCTTTGTCGCAATGACAAGGCCGGACGGAATAATATTTTGCGTCGCTTATCCGACAATAATATTTTTGTCGGTTACAGTTACCGGCAAACCGGCAACCGATAAGCCGCGCAGCGCCAATTTAATGGCGTATTTACTGGGCTTTGCTGTGCTATTCGGCTGTTTTATGGCTTTCAGGATACTATATTTTAACGATATTGTTCCTAATTCGTCTTATGCAGTGTTCAAACGCGCCGATTATGTACAGAACCTTTTCAATCTACTGACTTTGAGAACGGGGAAAATGGCTTTTAACCTTCTGGTTAGCATGACAGGAGGGACCTATTATTATTTAATCAAACTGTTTTTATTCGTCGCTACGGTTTTTTTGATAGCAAGGAGGCGTTTTAAAATCGAACATTTTGTTTCAGGCATTTTTATGTTATGTGCGTTCTCGGAGTATCTTTTACTTCCGGAGGAGGGCATACCCGAATTCAGGCTCGCTACCTCATTTTTCCTTTTTTTCACCATTTATCTAATTGTGCTTTTCGACCTTGCCGTAAATAATATGTTCCGGTCGCCCCGTATGCGGTATATAATTACTGCCGGTGTTTTGCTGATTTTTGTAGCAATGCGTTTACCGGAATTTTATGTTCGTTCCGCATGGTTCGCGAAAAACCCGTTTGTACCTTTTTCAGCGTGCGCGAGAATGTTTGGTAATGGGTTTAATATACTGGCGGATAGCGTAGGATTGCGAAACGGTTCGGTTTTGCTTGCCGATGTGGGCGGACCGTTGTATTGCTCGAAGCTCAGGGTTTACGATTTGGGCGGCTTGTGCGATAAGACTATCGCGAAGACCCTATTGAAAGACCAGGAAAAGTTTTATGATTATGTTTTCGAAGAGATAAAGCCTGTATTTATCGAAGTACACAACTGCTGGGCCTATTTCGCAAACTTTCATTACGATAAGAGATTCGAGCGGGATTATGTTCCCATTAGAGAAGGAGAGAACAATAACGGGTTGGTAGTGAATTTTGGATATTATGTTAGGAGAGAT
>JAFGKX010000085.1 GCA_016928375.1 Candidatus Omnitrophota bacterium
ATTTTTTAAAAGAATTGTTGCCCGGATTAAGAAAGCTTAATCTTAAAATTTATCTTGAAACCAATGCTACGCTTCCGGATGAATTTAAGAAAATATCAAGATGTGTAGACATAGTGGCAGCGGATATAAAGCTGCCGAGTGTGACAAAAAATAAAGCCTTCTGGGGCAAGCACCTGGATTTCTTAAAGGCCGCAGGAAACAAAAAACTGTTCGTTAAAATCATAACATCCGATAAAGTAAAAACAGCGGATTTTAAAATGGCATTATCTCTGATGAATAAAGTAAGCTCAAATATCCCGCTTGTAATACAGCCTGTTATGAAGAACAAGGTTTTACAGATAAGCGTAAAAAAATTATTCGCTTTGCAGGATTACGCATTAAAATTTCTCGATAATGTCTATGTGATCCCGCAGCTGCATAAAATAATAGGGATAAAGTAATTTATTCGTCATTGCGAGGGACTGCGAGCGAAGCGAAGCAGGACCGAAGCAATCTCAAAAAATAGATTGCTTCGTCGGCCTTCCCTCGACTTTGCTCGGGACAGGTCGGCCTCCTCGCAATGACGGGTTGGTAATGGAGATTTAGAAATGAAAAATAGTTCATATGAAGGATTGCAGGAAGACATAAAAGGATTACGAACTCCCGCGATAGAGGTATTCCGTAATAAATATCCGGATAAAGATTATACGATAAATCTGGAGACCGCGGAGTTTACCTGCGTGTGCCCCAAAACAGGGCTTCCTGATTTTGCGGCTGTTGTAATCAAATATATTCCAGATAAATTATGCGTTGAATTAAAATCCTTCAAGCTGTATATATATTCATATCGTAATATCGGCATATTCCATGAAAACGCGGCAAATAAAATCCTGGATGATTTTATTGCTGTTACAAAACCACGCCGCGCAGATATAACAGTCATTTTTAATTTAAGAGGCGGTATAAAAACAACGATAACGAGGCAATATGAGAAGAATAAAAGCAAAAGAAATAGAAAATAAGGTATGCGAGGCCGCACTTAAGGCAAATTTTGAATTAAGAAAAGATGTCCTGCGTTCGCTTGGAATTGCGCGTAATAAAGAGACCGTGCCTATCGCCGGAAAGATGCTGGATATTTTGATAGAAAACGCAAAAATAGCGAAAAAAGAAAAACTGGCGATATGCCAGGATACCGGCATGGTTGTCGTATTCTGCCGTATAGGCAGTAAGGCGCAGATTATAGGCGATATAAACGAGGCAATAAATAACGGTATTAAAACAGCGTACAAACGCGGGTTTTTAAGAAAATCAGTCGTTAGAGACCCGCTTAAAAGGACAAACGCAAACACCAATACTCCGTGCGTTATTCATTATGACATTATTTCAGGCAATAAAATAAAAATAGCGGTTATGCCGAAAGGTTTTGGCAGCGAAAATTCAGGGGCTGTTAAGTTATTTAATCCAACCGCGACGGAAGCGCAGATAAAAGAATTTATAATAAGTAAAGTAAAGGAAGCGGGCTCAAGCGCCTGCCCGCCGGTAGTCCTGGGAATAGGCATAGGCGGAACGCTTGATAAAGCCGCGTCTTTGGCGAAAGAAGCGCTGCTTCGCCAGATAGGCAGCCGTAATCCGAAAAAACATATAGCGCTATTAGAGAAAGAAATTTTATACGCTTTAAATAAAACAGGTATAGGGCCTATGGGATTGGGCGGGAAAACCACCTGTTTAGCAGTTAATATACTGGAATATCCCACACATATCGCGGGACTTCCTGTTTGCGTAAATATATCCTGTCATGCATTGCGAAGCGCTGAGGTGATAATATGAAATTTTGCATGCTAGGCTTTATGCGCTGTCAAAGCTCGGAAGTGGTTTTCGCAGGGACGCGAAGGGCGCCGTTCGCCATAGGCGAACAATTCCCTGAGCAAGCGGCAAGCGGAGGCGAGCATGCAAAAACTTAAAGAGATAGAATTACCGATTACGAAAGAAGAGATAGTGCGGTTAAGGGCAGGAGATGAGGTATTGCTTTCCGGCATAGTTTTTACGGCGAGGGATCAAGCGCATAAAAGATTATGCGAATGCATAGAAGCAAATAAACCACTCCCGATAAATATAAATAATAGCGTCATATATTATTGCGGGCCTACGCCGCATAAAAAAGGAAAGCCAATAGGTTCCTGCGGCCCGACCACGGCAAAAAGAATGGATGAATTTACTCCGGTGCTTTTATCGAGGGGTTTATCCGCCATGATAGGAAAGGGCAGCCGCTCGAAAGAAGTAATAAGCGCGATAAAAAAATATAAGAGCGTTTATTTTATAGCGCCTGCGGGAGCCGGGGCATATTTAGCGAAAAAAGTAAAAGAGGCAAAGATCGCGGCATATCCGAAACTTGGGCCTGAGGCAATATATAGGTTAAAAGTAAAAGATTTTCCCGCGATTGTAGGCATAGATTCGAAAGGAAGGAATATTTATGAGAATTGACGGCAGGTCCAACAATGAGTTGAGAAAAGTTGCGATACATAGAAATTATTTAAAATACGCGGAAGGTTCCTGCCTTATAGAAATGGGTAATACAAAAGTTGTATGCTCCGCGTCTGTGGAAGACGGCGTGCCGCCATTTTTAAGAAACCTCGGTAAAGGTTGGGTAACCGCTGAATACGGCATGCTTCCCCGCTCCTGCAGAAGCAGGATTCAGCGCGATTCCTCCCGCGGCAAGGTAAACGGAAGGACTCAGGAAATACAGCGGCTTATAGGCAGATCTTTAAGGGCTGTTGTGGATACATCGAAACTTGGAGAACGCACAATATGGCTTGATTGCGATGTCATACAAGGCGACGGCGGCACCCGCGCCGCGGGCATTACAGGCGCTTTTGTGGCGCTTATCGACGCGCTTAATAAAATAAAAAAAGACGGCCTGGTAAAAACAATGCCTGTAAAATCATACGTTGCCTCTGTCAGCGTCGGAATTGTAAACGGAAAACCTACGCTTGATTTGACATACGAAGAAGACTCGCAGGCAGAGGTAGACATGAACGTGATAATGACGGATAAGGATGAGTTTATAGAAATCCAGGGCACGGCAGAAGGCAAGCCCTTTACAAAATATCAATCAGAACAGTTGCTTGCACTGGCTAAAAAAGGCATAGAAAAACTTATCAAAAAACAAAAAGAGATGTTGCAGCTGCCCCTTCCTGTCATTGCGAGGAGCCCGAAGGCGATTGCTTCACCCGCCTTTGACGGGCTCGCAATGACGGGAAGGATGCAATGCAACTAATAGTCGCCTCAAAAAACAAAAAAAAACTAAAAGAACTGAAAAAACTGCTTAAAATACCGCAGCTTGCGATTAAAGGGTTGTTCGACTTTGATATCAAGTTTCCGGATGTCAAAGAAGATAAAAACACCTTTATCGGCAATGCCAAAAAAAAGGCGCTTACCATATCGAAACTGGTAAAAAATGCGATTATTTTAGCAGATGACTCCGGCTTAGTCGTTGAGGTGTTGAGCGGTGAACCCGGGATAAATTCCGCAAGATATGCAGGCGCAGCACAGGATGACAATAAAAATATAGCCAAATTATTAAGTAAACTTCAGGGCAAGGCTAATAGAAAAGCTTATTTTATATCTACAGTAGCAATTGCCAAAAACAGCAAGATCATAGGTATTTCGGAAGGCAGGGTATACGGAACTATAATACATGAAAAAGCAGGTACCGGCGGCTTCGGCTATGACCCTATTTTTGTCCCCAAAGGTTATAAAAGCACTTTTGCCCAGATGAACCCGCATTTTAAGAATAGAATATCCCACCGTTATAAAGCCATAAAAGAGGCTAAATCCATGATTCGTAAATACCTTAAAAAATAGCCATAACCCCTTGATTTTACTTGTATTATAGTGTATATTTACAATACCAGGGTAGAAAAGGGCTTTTTTTAAAGTTTAATAATTAAATACTTTAAAAAAGATTTAAAATGAAACAAAAACATAGCTTATATATTAATGATAGTATAAAAAAAATCGTATCTATTATACTAATTGTCACATTTTCACTTACTTCTGCACCTGCCCCTGCTTATGCAGGGACTACTCTTTTTAAAACAAAATCTTACGCTCAAAGATACGTGCAGGAAGAAAACAAGCAATTAAATAATATTTCCAAAGACCCCTCTCTGGTGGATATAACTGCAAAATACGGCAGAATAATCGAGCGTTACCAAGGAACCGATAGCGCAAAGACAATAATACATATTCAGGACCGCCATATCGATGAAACAGCCCAGTTTAATATCGCGGCTATCATAGAAGAACTTACCCGAAAATATAATATCTACATGCTGTCTTTGGAGGGCGCCTCAAAAGAACTGGATATGTCTTTTTATGATAAATTCGCGGATGGCGGCATAAAAGAAAAAGTGGTTAAATTTTTCGTAACGCAGGCGCTTTTTACGGGAAGTGAATATTACAAAATTACCCACAAGAGCCAATACCTGAAAACAATTGGCGCGGAAGATAAAAAACTTTATCTTAAACACCTTGCTTCTTATAAGGAAAACCAGCCGGATAAAGAAAGCGTCTTGTATTTGATAAAAGCTGTTAAAAATGCCCTTGATCAGTTAAAGGACAAAATCTACTCAAATGACCTTAAGGCTGTTGATGATGCGGCGAGTAAATATAAGGATAAGGCAATCTCATTAGCGGATTATCTATCCGTCATTGCGAGCCCCGAAGGGGCGAAGCAATCTCAATACCCAAATGTATCCGCATTTTTATCACTTGCTAAAGAAGAAAAACAAATAAATTTCACCAAAGCGCAAAACGAGAGAGACGCGCTTATGAAAGAGCTCTCGGGGGTTCTGAAGGAAGAGGCCTTGAAAGAACTGCTTGAGAAGTCCATTGCTTTTAAATTAGGTAAAATAACAGACAGGGAGTTTTACGGCTATCTATCCGTCATTGCGAGGAAGACCGACCTGTCCCGAGCGAAGTCGAGGGAAGGGCTGACGAAGCAATCTCAAGACGGGCTCGCAACAGGCTCCGCAATCTCTAATTACAAAGAATTATCCGCTTATATTGATTATCTTAATGCTTTGGTAAAAATAGATTACCTGAAGTTATTCGATGAAATAGAGGCATTGGAAGAAGAAACAGCAGCTGCCTTATGCAAAAATGATGCGCAGCTTAAATTGTACCAATATGCGAAAGCAGCAGGCCTTCTTCTGGATTTGTATGATTTAAAACTTACAAAAGATAAACTTTACTACATAAATTCCAGGCCTGAATATTTCGATATAAGGAATATGCAACTTTTTTTAAAAGAGAATTTCGTTCGTTATGGCATAAACATTCCGGATAAAGCATTGTCAGGCAGTATAGGCAAGGAAGCATTTGCTCATTCCATGAATTTTTACCAGATAGCGCTAAAAAGAGATATCGCGTTAGTAGAAAACACCTTAAGAAATATGTACTCTAATCGCAAGGACAAGGCAATACTTATTACCGGAGGTTTCCATACAAGCGGCATAACTAATATCTTAAAAGAAAAAGGTATTTCCTATATTGTCATATGTCCGAACTTAAGCGATAAAGATTATGAGAAACTTTATTCTGATAGGATAAACGGCGTAATTCCTGATGCTGCGGCTTTAGCCGGAGCATTCAATAGCATGCTTATTCCGGCTTTAGCTACGGGTGATATTGCTCCGGCGCAGACAGGACAAGTGGAGTCGGGCTTTGCCACTGTTTTCAATACAGCAGGTGCTGCCGCAGCGCGTTCTGAGTTACTTCAGCCATTATCTGCAAATGGCGGCGTACTCGCTGATCCGTTAGATCCAGGACTACCAAAAGGAGATTTGTTAGACCCATTAGATCCCGGATTGCTTAAAGGGGATTTAGTAGATCCATTGCCAAAACCGCCTATAGACGGCGGCATACTTGCTGATCCATTAGATCACGGGTTATTTATAGGAGATCTGGTGGAGCCATTACCAGAACCTGGCCCGTCAATAATAGTAGAAAACGATTCTGTTAAATCAGGCCTAATTAAAATAAAGGACATACTTCTTAAAGTACGCCATGACCCCGCATTGACTGATGTCGAGCGTTTCGCAGTATGGTTTGCATTAACGCAGGAAGGCGTGTTACCGGTTATTTTAGGCCTAAGAGCATTAGGGGGTGCAGGATATATATTTTTTGATTTTGGTGAGAATTATCTTAGCGAACGCATCGTATCTTACATTCAGGATATTTTAAAGACATTTAATCCAAGGTTAAATGTTAGATTGTACAAATCCGGCGACGATGGATTGTCATTAGATTTTATCAATTTGGATAAAGCAAGACAGGTGATACTGGATAGTGATTTGTTTACTGAAGAGGAAAAGCAGCATATCGGCCAAAGTGATTCAGAATTAATCAATTTTATATTAAATGGATTAGGCCATAGAGTAGGATTATTATTTGGTTTTCCGGAAACTGAAGTCAGAGAATTTTTAGCCAAAACAGGTCCTTCACCAGAAGGACATGCTGTAAATGTGATAAATCCTTTAACCATGTATGGGCAAGATCAGATAGGAATAGCGTGGAAGGCTATTGACCCAGACAGCCAAGATAACTTAACTGCTAAAGCTAGATTTGATGCGTTTTTTAAATTAGCAGGGGAGATATTAGATACTCCAGAAATTATCCCTGAACAGCCTTCAAGGCAGGATTTGATTAGACATCAGCTATTGAATGGACTTGGAATTACTAAAACTGCACCTTTGCCTACGTCACCCGGAGACGACGTTGCGCTAGCAGCGGGTAAAGACCGTAAACCTATACACAGGGATGTTCATCATGCTATTGAAGAAGGCCTGCCGGAGGACCTGAGGGATTTTGGAGATAAACCAGAAGCAGAACAGAAACGCCTTCTTGAAAAGTATCGCGATAAAGACGGACAGGTAGTAATCCCCATAACAGGGCTGCTTTATTCCACAGGCCTTTTAGGGCATATAGGATTAGGGCAGTATTATGGGGAACCTGTTATATATGTGGATTCAGCTTTTAACAAACAAAACAGGGCTGCGCAGAGAGAAAGGATAAAAGCGCATGAACGGCATGAAATAGAAAAATGGGAGCAAAAAAGAAAAGAATTACGCCTGACACATAACCAAATGCGTGAATGGATACGCAGGAATTCCAATTCTCAAGGCACAGGCCTTGCGCAGCAGCTTGCCCAGCAATGGCATGACGACGCGCCCTCTATAGACGATATATATAAAATAGATAATTATGTGCGTTTAAATTTTCAATTGGGCCGGCTTATACGTACCATGAACAGGTTATCATTAACCATCTCTGATAATGAACTGGCATGGCTTGATGCTTCAAATACAATAACAGGGCGTTCATTGGCAGCTGTTATAGAATTTAGCGCTAATGTAGCTGAACAATTTGACGGCTTTGCGCGTATAAGAGATGGCCACATCACCGTATTGCTTGATTTATGTGAAGTTTTAAATGATGATGAATTAGCCTGGCTGGTAGGGCATGAAATGGGACATGGGAAAATTAAAGCGCAGTTCGATTGGGACGCAAAAGAGCCCGTAGGCGCAGATTCGAAAGATGGAAGGCCTGCTTATTATAGGACATATAATAAAATATATAGCTTATTCGAATTATTAGCCAAGCATGATCCAAGCCTGCTGGAAATCCAAGACTTTGAAGAACAAATGAACAAAGCTATTGCCCTGGCTCGTCAGGTAATGCCTGATTTAGTTGAAGAATTAGAACGTTTGTCACAACAGGAAGAAAGCCATGTTGATGAATTAGCTGTTTTTATGCTTCAAAAGGGCGGTTTTGATCCTGCAGCCGTTGTTTCAGCTTACGAAAAAGTGCTTCGCTTTAAATCTGTTTTTAAAGAAAGAGGTACATTAATACCGAGAATGGGTGGTTTAAGATATGAGAGCCACCCGGATGATAGCGATAGGCTTTCGGCTATGGCTGAATATATCCATAAATACAATACCGAAGCAACAGATGATATTTATGTCGGGGAAGCAGATGTCGTCCTCGCTGCCGGCGAACCAGCGCAAGGCGAAGCAGCAGGAGAAAATTTAGGCAACGCAATAAATCTGCAAGGCCTTGTCGCATGTCAGGACATTACATTTGGGCCTGATGGCCGATATAAAGTAGAAAATGGACGCGTAAACATGGCTGAAAATATAAGGGTATTAAAATTTAGCCGTACATTAACGGATGCCAAAGGTAATCAAATGCAGGATGACGGCATAGTGGTAAAAGATAAAGCAGGGGTATTTTACATACTGGTAAGAGAAGATGCTGAAGATAGAATGAAAGATTCCCTTGAACATGAACTTAGGGCATGTCTTGCAATACAAAATGGTGTCCAGACTAGTTATGAAACAAGGCCTACGGATATCGTGGGAATTGAAGATGGGAAATTACGCCTTTCAGTAAGAGAGGCGGAAATGGTCCCACCCATTTCGCCTGATTGGGTCTTGAGCGCTACGTCTATAGAAAGAGTAATGCAAAACACAAAGCCCGGGCAGGGTGTAATAGTAGCGGCAAATGCCGGGCCGCTCAGGCAAAGCCATATAAGGAGTGCTGCAAATGATTACATAGGTAAATTAAGCGTGCAGCCTATAGGTATCAAACAGACACAAATAGAAATAGAAATAATTCTGCAAAGGGCAAGAAACTTATTGCATACTAAAGAAGCATTGGCATTATTCGATGCAAACATTAGTGCGTTGGTAAAAATTGCATATGCTAGTTTTATAGGAGGCAGGCTAGCAGATGAAGAAATAATGCAGGCACTGACAGATTTTTTTGAAAGAAAAACGAATTTGGCTCAAGCCCAGACTGAGGGGGTTTCCATGACGCAGGCAAAACCGGGAACACCAGCTTCGGGTATAGCGAAAATCTTTGCTGAAACAGAAACTGCAGCCGGGCAAATATCAGAACAGGCGATATTGATTATGAATAAACCTAATGCTGTTTTTGATGAAAATTTCCCGGGACAATTAGCAATCATTCTCAGTACAAGAATTATTGATAGAGCGCGTGATGAAGCATTGCTCAAAGAAATAGCCAAAAGGACAACAGCAAAAGAACCAGGCAAAAAGGGTAAATTTATGGTTTTTGCTGTAAACGAAACTGAAAGACGGCAGCTTATCAGTATGGATGTCGGTTTCAACCTTTCCAATGTCAGTTTGATCAGCGATGTCTTGGCAGTCGAAGAAGAGGATGGGTTAAGGGATAATATAGCAGGGCAAATTGCGCAAGCTTCATTAAATCTGCAGGGCAGGCGTGCACAGGCAGTTGGAATAGCAGTTGAGGCAGAGCTTGCCAGAGACGCACATGCGCAGTTAGCAGAAAAATCTACCCGGGGGATACCAACTAAGGGGATATTTATATCTTCGCAGGAACTGCCGAAACTGGATGTTGTTGAAACAGAAGCAAGAAATATGGTATTCTTTGAACTGATATTCGCTCAACTTGTTATGTTTTTTGATAATCCCATAAGAAATGAAAGCTTACCCGGCAGTATACTGAGCATTCTGCCGGCAATAACAAGTGCGCAATTTACGCAAAGAATAGATTCTATGAGGCATGAAGTAGAGGCAGTCGCAAGCCAGGCGTAAAGAAATTAGTCGAATATCTTGCCGAGGGCGTCTTTGATTTTATCCACCACTTTTTCTTTTAGCATTTTTTCTACGGCGAAAGGAACCACCGAATATTTTGGCTTATCTATTGTACCTGTCAGCCGTATTTCCACTATATAAGCCCCGGCTTCTTTAAGCACAGCGGACGCTATTTTTCCGAAATTTGTGGTCATTTTTACTATATCTTCCGCAAACCTTCCGGTAATATTAAAATCAAGCGTGCCATCAAAGCCCACAGAACCTTCCCATAAAATCGCAGCTTTCTGGCTAAGCATTTTAAAATCACTTGTGTATAGCCTTTTGTTGGAAATCGAAAAATTACCGAACGCATCCGTTAATGTCAGGTATTCGGCGGGAATGCCCAGTAGTATATCCACAAGGCCATAAACTACCGGAAAATCCCCGAGATAGCCTTCCTGCACCTGAAGCCAGCCGTTGCCTTTAAGCGAATTTTCATCATCAAAATAGCCGTTTAACGCCGCTGCGCCGGAAATTAAGCCCTTTATTTTCTCGGTCTTAGATGAAAGTTTTGCATCCAAAACTGCTTTTTGCAGGTCTATGTTGTTTGCGTTTATGTTTATCAGATATGGTTTTTTCTCTGCCTCTAAATTTAACCTTCCAGTTACATTGACTACTCCGCCGTAAGGATTTAAAGTCAGGCTTGTTGCGGATATAAGTTTATCCTCTTTGATAAGCCCCAGGTTCATGCTGCCAAGATTAAGTTTTCCCAGTTTTAAATTAGCAGCCTGAAAAACAGCCTGCAGATTTGGCTGCCGGAAATTTTTGACATAACCGTTTAATCCGGCAATAGAATAAGTTTTGTATGAGGCGTTAAGCCCCTGCACGTTTAGAAGTTCTCCGTCGATAGTTACAATACCCTTTAGATTAAGGTCCTTTGATTCCAGAGAGGCATCTATGACAGGCTTATCGAACCTGCTGACAAAACCGCTTGAGATATATAAGTTGTTTTTATAGCTGCATGACAATTTATCCCAGCTAAGGCGGTCTTTTTCAAAAATAAGCCCGGCGTTTATATCATTTATTGAATCTTTTAAATATGCTGTTGAGGCGCTGCCTGCGGATAATTTTATATAGCCCTTATAGGTGAAAGGCTCGGATTTTTTATCTGTATTTTTTATTTCAATATCAAGATCCGCTATTCCTGTCAAATTTATATCAGCGAGCTTTTCTTTTATAGTATCGGGCAGGCTTAGTATAAGTTTATTTACGTCCAATTCCCTGGCAGAGATTTTTATGTTTATGCCGGCAGGTTCTTTCGCGTAATCAAGGTTTCCTGAGACAAATACCCTGGAGCCGCTCACGTATCCGGTAAGATCTTTTATGGTTGCGGATTTAGTCTGAAACAATACTTCGCCTTTGGCGTTTTCGATAAAAGGCAGGCTGCTTGATACGCCTATTGTTGCTTTGTCAAACAGCATAGTTCCTTTATAGTGGCTGATAGTTTTACCGGTTGTATCCAGGCCGAATTCTCCGCGTATATCAAAATTACCTTCTGCCGAAAAGCTATCGCTTCCAAGCTTAAGAGACTTTAAGCCTGAGACGCCTTTTATTATATATCCGGTTTTTTTATCTCCGGATAAAACGGCATCGATTTTTACAATTCCCTCTAAAAGCCCGAAATTTTTAGAATTTTTTAGATTTACAATATCAAACTCAGATGCTATATTGATTTTTACTTTTGGATCTTTTAGTGGATTCGCTATTGTGCCGCTTAAGGTTATAGGGCCTTCGTATATACTGCCTTCGAATGTTTTTATATCCCATAATTTTGTCTGTAAGGTGCCTGAAGAGTTGGCTATTCTAATTTTGTCCATATAAGGATTGTCAAGCAGGGCCATAGCGTTAGCTATATTATAATTTATGTCATAAAACAAGCTATCGGGATTACCTATTTCAAAAGAGATGTTTCCGTGCGCGTTGCCGCTTCCTCTTAGGCGCGCATTTAAAGCAGCGATATCGCTGTTGTACAATTGGGCTTTTCCGTTTAGTTTTATTTTTTTTAAGCCAACGGCTGAAATGGCTGCTTTTATATCTAATGAACCGGATGTGAGTTTAAAATTATCCGATGCGCTGTAAACATTAAGGTAATCGGCAGGCAAAAGGTCTTTGACATCTATGGTTAAGGATAAATTTTTGTTCTGTATATAATAGTTCCCAGAAGCGGAAACAGCGGTAGCAGGAGAGTTGTCGTTGGGCGCATTTGCGGAAAAAGAAAAACTTAAAGCGCGCGGAAGGGATAAACCTATTTTTCCTTCAGGTACGTCTATAGTTCTGGAAAACGCAGCGTTGTTGTAGTTGTCGCTGAAAAATATTTTAGATCCCGAAAAAGATACCCTTATTATGTAAATCTGCGGCAGCTTCCCGTTTTTAACGGAGGCAGGTTGTATATTCCAGGCGCCTTTTTCGTCCCTTTTTATGGTGGCTTGAGCAGACAGCACATCAATAAACGGAACCATTACTTTTATACCGCTGAAAGACGGCACAGGAACGGCCTTAAAATATATTTTATCGGCAGAAAACAGCGTCTCCTGTGGTTTTTGTTTGTCCGCAACAATTATATCGGATAGTTCAAAACCTTTGATTAAATTAAATTTTAATTTTTTTATTTTAACGGTGTAATTTGTCTGCTTTTCGATACTCTGTATCAGAAAGGATTTTATCTTTTGCGGTATTATGCTTTGGTTTAAGTACCATATAAGAAGGTAAGAACTGGCAATGATTATTACCAGGGAGATAAATATAATATATAGCCTGGCTATTATTTTATTCATTACAGCAGATTATATATTGTATTTGCGCTAAGTCAAGAGGGAAAATTGTGATAGCCGCCTATTTTGAATAAAAAATAGGCGGCTATCACAATTTTACGGAAGATATGCCTTTTTGATATTCCTCATGCTCTTAAACAGGTTCTTTTTTATATCAGGAGAAGCTTTCTTTAATTGCGATATCAGGTTTCTTACGAATGAGCGCCTTGTTTTTTTTCCGTATGGGCAGGCATAAGGCATAGGGGGGATGTTTTTTTCTTTCGCGTATTTTTCTATTAAATGTTTTTCTAGATATACAAACGGGCGTATTATATGAAACTTTCCTTTAAACATTTTAAGTTTAGCAGGCATTGCGCTTACCTCGCCGTTAAACAAAATATTCATAAGATAAGTTTCTATTATATCGTCGAGGTGGTGGCCAAACACAACCTTTTTGCATTTAAGGCGGTTTGCTAATTTAAATAACATCTCCCGCCTTTTCCACGAGCACCAAAAACACGGAGTTTTGTTTATGCCTGGCTTTCTGCCGTCTTTTAAGTCGAGTTTTACAATGTGGCATTTTATGCCTTTTTTCTTAAGGTAATTTTCGATAACCCGGGCATTTTTGTTATTAAGATTTACGTGCGCGGCTATTATTTTATATTTTATTGGGATGAATTTAAGGCGTTCATTCAGGATGTCTAAGAGCGCGAGGCTGTCCGTACCGGATACGCACATAAGGATCCTATCGTCCTTTGACAGCATTTTGTAATCATGCAGGGCTTTGCCTACGATCTTGCTTGTATAATATTCAGTGCCGGTAGTCTTCAATTTATTTGTTTATATAAACAACCTTGGCAGGAGGGAAGCCGTTAAAATACGTCGAAGAAGCGATGCTATAAGCGCCTATATTCTCGGCATATAAAAGATCCCCTATTTCAAGCTCAGGCAGCTCTTCCGCTACGGATATCGTATCGAAAGCGTCGCATGTCGGCCCGAAAGCAGAGCATACTTTTTTTTCGCCGTCCTTGAAGGATTTTAACGGGTATTGGCAGTGATCGAACACTATGCCTGAAAAGGTATGATATACTCCGTCGTTTAAATAATAACATGTTTTTCCGTCGCGTACGGCCTTGCCTATTATTTTCGTAATAAGCGTGCCCGCGTTTGCTACCATGAATCTGCCCGGCTCGGCAAGTATTTGGATATCTTCCGGAAAAAGCCTTTTTATTTCGGTGTTTAATTTTCTCGCTAAAGTAGTGAAGGACCTTACCTTCGAATTATATTTTACCGGGAATCCTCCGCCTATATCGAGTATTTTTATTTCGTAGCCGCGGGATTCCGATTCTTTTAGGATGGATGCTGAAAGCTGCAGCGCCTGCATGTAATTTTCAAAATTGTTGCACTGGCTTCCTACGTGAAAGCTTATTCCTTCAACCACAAGGTCCGATTCGAAAGCGTCGCATATAAGATCGACCGCCTCAGACGGATGTGCGCCGAACTTTGAGGAAAGTTCTACCATTGAACCGGTATTGGGGACTCTTATCCTGAGCACAAGCCCCGCATGAGGGCAGTGTTGTTTTATTTTTTTCAGTTCTTCAGCATTGTCAAAAGTTACTAGTGGTTTGTAATGGTCGAGCTTCTGAAGTGTTTCTATGGGTTTTATGGTATTCGCGTAAATTACCTTATCCCAGATAAAATCCTCCTGCTCTTTTTTCGGAAGCATTTTTATATTTTCATATACTATCATAAACTCCGGCAAGGATGCCACATCGAAGCTTGCACCCATTTCATACAGCGTTTTTACTATTTCTCGGTCGGAATTTGCCTTTACCGCGTAATATACCTGTATCCGCGGCAGGTGTTCTTTGAATTCCTTATAATTCTGCCTTATTTTTTCAAGGTCTACAACAAATGTAGGCGTGCCATGCTGTTCGGCTATTTTAAGCAGATGTTCCGTAGTGTCTTGCGTTGCTATTTCCATGGTTTTGGCGTCTCCTTGTTATGGTTTATTTTTTAATCCCTGAAAAGGAAATTTTCGAAACTCCACATATTCTTCTTATTCAAATAAGAAGCGGGATTTTCCTTGAAAAACACCCTGTAATTTTTAAACGGTGTCCAGCCCGAAGGCATAGAAATGAATTTACCTAAATATGGTTTTGATATGCGCAGAACATAATCGTGGGGCAGATCATCAGGTATGCATACGCCTTTGTTCGGGTTTTCTATTGCCCACATAGCTGCGCTTACTACACCTGCGGCAACCTGCATTGTAGTGGCATTTTGATGAGGAAGGAGCCTTCTTGATTCCTCGATGCTTAACGCGCTGCCGGTCCACCATGAATTATATTTATGCCCCATGATAAGCGCGCCGAGTATGTCCTCACCGCTGGTAATTTCATCGCTCATTATCCTACATTTAGGCTGCAGCTCGTAATGCCTGCATCTAAGCTCAAACAAAGAAGAGAGCGTTTCATGAGACGGCATATATGCATAATGTACAGTGGGCCTGTATATTGCTTTTTTATTTTCCCGGACAGTCAACTTGTCTGAAATAGTGAAGGACTCGCCGTGGCGTATGACCATGCCTACAATTTCCTGATTGGGTATCCACGAACGTACCCATGTATTCATGCCCATCTGCGCGAGGAATATCTGGTTTTTCGGGCCCTGCTTCGGATAATTTGCCAGAAGCGTAGGCTTATCTTCATGCGTGCCCCAGCCCATTTCAGCAGGAGAAATACCTTCCTCCCTTAAGCCCTCTATGCTCCATGTGCCTACAAATTCATCGACTTCCTTCGGGCGGTTTGTTATCTGCGTATCTCTTTCGCTGACATGTATTACTTTAACTCCGAGTTTCATGGCAAGCCTTCCGAAATCTCTTTCGGAAATAAGTTTTTCCAGATACCTGGATTCTTTTTTATTGGCGAATTTATCTTTGATTAATTTCTGGGCTATATCAATAAGCCCCTGTTTGGTAAAATGTGAAATAAGCCCGGGATTTGCGCCATGTTCTATTACCGCAGTGGTTGATTTTTTCCATTTCGCGGATATTTCACGTATTTCCATATGCCTACAGTAAAGGGATTTTTCAAAAGCGCTTTTTTTGTCTATATCCGCATACGGATCCCATTCTTCGACGGAAGTATTTATATACATAACATTATTGTCGTGACACCATGTTAATATATCGATAGTACTTATGTTCCATGCCAGGTCTACTATAAGGTCTCCGGCACGCACGTGCTTTGACAGCTCCTGCGACATTCCGAAGGGAGTAATTTTTCTTGCTATAAATTTAACGCC
>JAFGKX010000007.1 GCA_016928375.1 Candidatus Omnitrophota bacterium
AGACAATGCGATGGGAGGCTGATAGCCCATTAAGATTCTCGCGCCCTATCAGATGGCTCTTAGCTTTGCATGGCGATAATGTCATGCCGCTTGAATTAAATAATTTAAAATCATCAGATATTACTTATGGCCATAGCCTATACGGCGCGCCGGCTTTACGCGTAAAAAACGCGCAGGATTTTTTAAAGGCATTAAAGAAAAATAAAATAATGTATGATTTTAATGAAAGAAAGGCCTTGATAGAAAAACAGCTTATAAAAAGAAGCTGGCATAAAAATTATCAGCTTTTAGATGAGGTTTCAGGGCTTCTGGAATATCCGGATTTCCTTGAAGGTAATTTCATGAATAAATATCTTAAATTGCCCAAGGAAGTTTTTATAGCGAGTATGTCGAAAAATCAGCGCATATTCCCGCTTGAAGATAAACAAGGCAACTTAACCAATAAATTTTTAGCTGTATTAAACGGCGTAATAAAAAATAAAAAGCGGACAGCTCTCCATTATCAGAACGTACTTGATGCAAAGTTAAAAGACGCGCTGTTTTTCTATGACGAGGATTCAAAGACTGCTATTTCCAAAAAAGCCGTTCTTTTAAAAGATATGGTATTTCATAAAAAGCTAGGGAGCTATCAGGATAAGGTCGAGCGCCTTAAAAAATTAAGCAGCTATTTTAAGGAAGTTTTCGCTCTTACGGATAAAGAATATGATGATTTGCTAAAAGCAATATCGCTTTGTAAGGCAGATCTTTTAACGCAGATGGTCGGAGAATTCCCCAGCCTTCAGGGCGTAATGGGAAAATATTACGCTAAAGCTGAAGGCCTGGATATTGAGATTTGCGAGGCAATTGAGGAGCATTACAAGCCGCGTTTTGCCGAGGATAGTCTGCCTAAAACAAAATTAGGCGCATGCCTTGCAATTATGGATAAATTCGATTCAGTTATCTGCCATTTTAAAGCAGGCAATCAGCCAAAGACAGGCGGGGACATGTATGCCTTACGCAGGCAGGCAATCGGTATTATAAATATAATATTGGATAAAAATATACACCTGTCTTTATCGGATGTATATGATAAAGTATTCGATATTGCGCCATGCACTGCTGATAAAAATGTTCTTAAAAAAGAGCTTATGGAATTTTTAAAAGAGCGTTTAATAGGTATGATAGAGGCGCAATACAAGCCCAGGCATGACCTGACAGATGCGGTCGTTGCCTCGGGGTTCGATGACATATACAATTTTTCCTTGCGCTTAAGAGCATTAAGTAATATAATTGACGAAAATTATTTCGAGTGCGCAAGATGTGTCGTAGAAAGAACCAATAATATCACTAAAAGTATTTCTAATTTTAAGGATAATATAGACGCGTCACTTTTTGAGATGCAGGAAGAGCGAGCGCTTTTCGAAAGCTATAAAAATATCAAAGATAAAGTCAGCGTTTTGATAAAAGAGAAAGATTTCAAAGCCGTTACCAAAATTTACGGCGAAGCGCTTTTTACGATTACAAATACATTTTTCGACAAGGTAATGGTTAATGTCGAAAACCAGAATTTAAGAAACAACAGGCTTAAGCTGCTTCGGGATATAAACCAGTTATACACGAAAGATATCGCAGACTTAGCAAAAATGGAGAGGAGAACGATAGAGTAAAATGGCAAGTAAGAAGACAGTTAAATATGTTTATTTTTTTGGCGCAGGTAAAGCTGACGGCAAAGCAGAGATGAAAAATTTATTAGGCGGCAAAGGCGCGAACCTCGCGGAGATGGCAGGACACCCCGCGTTAAGGCTTCCTGTGCCTCCGGGATTTACAATAACAACGGATGTTTGCACGTATTATTACGAGAATAAGAAAAAATACCCGAAAGTGCTCGAGAAGCAGGTAAACACGGCCATTAAAAGAGTAGAAGCGATTTTAGGCAAGAAATTCGGCGATGCGAATAATCCGCTTTTAGTTTCTGTTCGCTCAGGCGCGAGAAAATCCATGCCCGGTATGATGGAGACAGTTTTAAATGTCGGGCTTACCAAAGATACCATATCTGGCTTGATAAAAAACACAAATAATGAAAGATTTGTTTATGACGCGTACAGGCGCCTTATCACGATGTATTCCGATGTTGTTATGGAAAAGGCAGCTGGTATCGAGCCCGCATCTGATGATAAAGGTATACGCAAACAGCTTGAGCATATTATGGAAACAATGAAAAAAGAAAAAGGCGTAAAGCTTGATACTGAACTTTCCGGTTCAGATTTAAAAAAATTATGCGAGGCATATAAAGCAAAAATAAAGGAAGTGCTGGGAAAGGCATTTCCTGACGATGCTTATGAGCAGCTTTGGGGCGGCGTAGGCGCTGTATTCGCTTCGTGGGAGGGAAAGCGCGCCAAGGCATACAGAAAAATAGAAAACATACCCGATGCGTGGGGCACTGCGGTAAATGTGCAGGCAATGGTATTCGGAAACATGGGCGAGAGCTCCGCGACGGGCGTCGCGTTTACCAGAAATCCCGCAACCGGTGAAAATGGATTTTACGGAGAATACCTTGTCAACGCTCAGGGAGAAGACGTTGTCGCAGGCATAAGGACACCCGCTCCTATAAACGAATACTCGAAATCCGGGCAGAACCAGAATCTTGTAAGTTTAGAAAAAGGAATGCCGAAACTCTATAAGGAACTTTACAGCATTCAGAACCGCCTGGAGAAACATTACAAGGATATGCAGGATATAGAATTCACCATCGAGAAAGAAAAGTTTTTCATCCTGCAGTGCCGCATAGGAAAAAGAACAGGCCCGGCTGCGCTAAAAATGGCAGTTGATATGCTAAAGGATAAATTCATAAAGAAGGAAGAAGCGATTACGAGAGTAACGCCCGCGCAGATAGATGAGCTGCTTCATCCTATGCTTGACCCTGTAAAAGAAAAAACAAAAACTCCCATAGCGAAAGGCCTGCCCGCAGGCCCCGGCGCAGGAACAGGACAGGCTGTGTTTACCGCAAATGACGCCGAGCAATGGGCAAAGGACGGCAAGAAAGTCATACTTGTGCGCGAAGAAACCTCTCCGGAGGATGTGCATGGCATGCATTCAGCCCAGGCAATTTTAACTGCCAAAGGCGGAATGACATCGCATGCCGCGTTGGTCGCAAGGGGCTGGGGAAAATGCTGCATAGTCGGCTGCGGCTCTATACATATTGATACGGAAAAAAAGCAGTTTACCGTTAAAGACAAAATCATAAAAGAAGGCGACTGGATTACATTAAACGGCACAAAAGGCTATGTCTACGAAGGAAAGCTTGATTTAATGGAGCCGGACATAGAAAGCAATGTGGATTTAAAATTTTTCTTAAACGTGTGTGATTCCGTAAGAACCTTAGGCATAAGGACAAACGCGGATACTCCCGGCGACGCGTCTATTGCCAGAAGATTCGGAGCGCAAGGCATAGGGCTTTGCAGGACAGAGCATATGTTTTTTGACCCGGCGAGAATAAAATCAATGAGAAAAATGATAGTGGCGCAGACTGTCGAGGATAGAAAGAAAGCGCTCGCGGAACTCCTGCCTTATCAGAAACAGGATTTTCTGGGGATTTTGGATGCAATGGAAGATTTACCGTGCACCATAAGATTGCTGGATCCGCCTTTGCACGAATTCCTTCCGCAGGAAGAATCAAAACAAAAAGAACTTGCGCAGGATCTAGGCATAAGTATGGAAAAGCTGCAAGGTAGAATTGCTCAGCTTCATGAATTAAATCCAATGCTCGGGCATCGCGGCTGCAGGCTCGGCGTGACATATCCCGAGATTACCCAGATGCAGGCGCGCGCCGTGTTTGAGGCAGCGGCGGAACTTACAAAGAAAAAGAAAAAAGTTTATCCCGAGGTAATGGTTCCCGTAGTCGGCACAAAAGCGGAAATGAAAAATCAGTACGATATAATAAAGGCAATAGCCGAAGATGTGCAGAAACAATACGGCGTTAAGCTAAATTACACGATAGGCACGATGATAGAAATTCCCAGGGCAGCCATCACAGCGGATAAAATAGCTGAGGTCGCGGAATTTTTCTCATTCGGCACAAATGACCTTACACAGATGACGTTTGGCTATAGCCGCGACGATATAGGCGGATTTTTGCCGGATTATTTAAACAGAGGTATTTTACCGTGTGATCCTTTCCAGTCCATAGACAGGGAAGGCGTCGGTGAATTAATAGCAATGGGCATCAAAAAAGGCCGCTCGACGAGGAAAAACCTTAAAGTGGGTATCTGCGGAGAGCATGGCGGAGACCCGTCGAGCATAGAATTCTGCCACATAGTAGGCATGAATTATGTGAGCTGCTCGCCGTTTAGGGTGCCTATAGCGAGGTTAGCGGCTGCACAAGCGGCAATAAAAAATAAAAAATGACAGAAGTAATAAACCTGTATTTTAAAGAAATAGAAAAAGCGCCTCTTCTGACGCCCGAGGAAGAACTGAGCCTTGCAAGGCAGATAAGAAAAGGCGGGCCATCCGGCGCCAGGGCCAGGAAAAAGATGGTCCAGTCCAACCTGCGCCTGGTAGTGAATATCGCAAAAAGATATTCACGCTACGGTGTGCCGCTTCTAGATCTGATAGAAGAAGGAAATATCGGGTTGATGAAGGCAGTGAAAAAATATGACCCGCGCATGGGCTACAGGCTTTCTACTTATGCCAGCTGGTGGATAAAACAGGCGGTGCTGAGGGCGCTTTCGGAACAGGGAAAAACAATACGCGTGCCTGTTTATATGACGGAAACAATAGTAAGGTATAAAAAGGCAATAGATGAATTAAAGCATAAATTGCACAGAAAGCCATCGATAGGCGAAATAGCGAAAAGGCTTAAAACAGATGCGGATAAAATAAAAGAAATAGAACGGGCAATGGATACTGAACCGACTTCTCTGGAAACTCCGATAGGAGAAGAAGGCGCTGGTAAACTCCTGGATTTAGTAGAAGATATGTCCGCTGAATCGCCGTTTGAAAACATAACCAAACTATTGCAGCATGAGACGGTGCAGGAGATAATAGAGGCGCTGGAACCCAGGGATAGAAAAATACTTAATTACAGGTTTGGCCTGGATGGAGGCGAGCCTCTTACACTTGAAGATATCGGTAAACGCCTGAAGATAAGCAAAGAGAGGGTGCGCCAGATAGAAGACCGCGCAATGGATAAGCTGAAGAATATGATGCTTTCGAAAAAAAACTAAAGCCGAAATCGAGGCGTAAATGGAACACCTTAAAAAACATATAAGAAGCATACCTGATTTTCCGAAAAGAGGCATATTGTTTCGCGACATCACTACTCTGCTAAAAGAAAAAAAACCATTCAAGGAAGTTATCGATATATTTTACAAAAAATATAAAAATAAAAAAATAGACGCGATAGTCGCGGCAGAGGCAAGAGGATTTATTTTCGGCGGCGTACTTGCGCATAAGCTTGACTGTGGATTCATACCTGTGAGAAAAAAAGGCAAGCTTCCTGCCGAGACCCACGAAGCGACTTACGACCTTGAATACGGCAAAGATGCTTTATATATGCATAAAGATGCCGTAAATTCCAAGCACAAAATTTTGATAGTAGATGACCTGCTTGCTACAGGCGGTACCGCGAAAGCTATGTGCGATCTGGTTGAAAAAGCAGGCGGTGTAGTTGTGGGTATAGCATTTATGATAGAACTTGAGGAATTGAAAGGCCGCAAAAAACTTTCCAAATACGACATCTTCTCACTGATAAAATATTAAAACATGCCCCTGTCCGCCACCTTCGGTGTCGAGACTAAGGGCGTTACATGAAAACTAAACGCCCCTGTAGCTCAGATGGATAGAGCACAGGTTTCCTAAACCTGGTGTCGCCCGTTCGA
>JAFGKX010000086.1 GCA_016928375.1 Candidatus Omnitrophota bacterium
GAATGGGTTTACAGGCACTGGAACAAATGGCCTAAGTTTAAGTCCTGGTGCTTTTTCGAAAGCAATAATTTTGATATAAGAGAGCGTACGCTGAAACAACATTTTGGCAGCAAAGAAACCCTTGCCAGGCTTGAAGCTATTCGCAATAAGCACATAAAAAGAGAAGTTGCAATTATTGTAAATACGGCATTGCCGCATGAACAAAGGATGGAGGCGCTTAAAAACTTATACAGAGGGTATTTTTCAAGAGGCAACACAGAAGTTGTTCTTATGCTGTCAAATCCTATTGCCATAAAAGCGGTTTTTTACTGTAAATTTGCAAGGCTGTTTTTTACGTTGGATGAGATAATCAGAATGCTTAAAGCGCTTCCCAAAAACAGCGCTAATAGACAATTGATAGCATGCGCCAGGGGTAAAATAAGAGAATTCCGGCGGCAAGAACGCGATATAGATGCTGCAATACCAATAATACAATCTGTTCCGCAACAACTACGGAATAAAAATATCGATTTAAACATGACAAGCGCGGCATAAAATAATGAAAAAACTTATAGCAATAATACTCATAATAACGATGGCAGTATCAGGGCTGGCAGGGGAAGCAGCAGCGCTAGATACCCTGCGCCCGCCTTCCTGCGGCATTAAACCCTCTGCCCCTGTTTCAGTTAAGCCTGCTGATAAAATTAAATTTGTCGAGGAATACGGTAGGATCGCTCATCATCAGGGTAAATTCATATCCCTTGAAAGCGATGACAACATCGCCAATCACGATAACGTAAAATTAAGGAGAAAAAAGTACATTATTACGGTTATTGTTGCAATCGCAACGCTTATTTTGCTGAATCACGTTGCGGCCATTACCTTAGGCACATCTATTCTGGGATATTATGCCAAAGTATATGCAATAGGCGGTATTGTAAAATATGCGCTTGCAGGCATAACAAGTGCCGCCATGTCAGCAACAGCCGAATTATCAGGATTATACATCTCCAACAACCCCTCGCGAAAGCACGGCTTAACCAGCAGATTTATTATCAACTGTATTTTTTCGCTTATCATAATGGGCCCTGTCCTGAGCGGAGTATTTTATTGGCTGCAACATTTTTTCCCTGCCCAAACAGCTACGCCGCTTATTAAAGCACTAAGGACATTTATATCGGCATTTTGCGGCGTAGGCTTGGTGTCAATCAGGCAGGTAGTTTTACCGTATTATTTTCAGAAATGGTATATCAGAAAGATAAAAAAGCAAAATCCGGGAACAGACACAACCCACATGATAGATGATTATAGAATAGGAAAGCAAGGTAAAAAAACCATAAATTCCATATATGGGCGCGCGCCTTTTGTTATGACGCAGCACGATATCTCGCAGAGCATACTATATGAACACCCTGCATATCAGATACTCTCGCTTTTTAGCTTAGGATATATAACAACCACTTTTAGCAGCTGGGTTTCCAATAAAAAAAGCTCAACCTTAAACTTCAAATCGTTTTTTTATATAAATGTAATTTTCCCAGTAGTAAGCTTGATATGGGGCAACAAAATAATAGGCATTTTTGCAATATCGCTTGCAATAGTTATCCGCATACTTGCAAACAATCAAACTAAAGCAGAAAAATTCTGCAATTTATTAAACAAGGCAAGGCCGCTTATACGCTATGAAGGCGATTATTATATACAAGTAGCAGAAAATATTTCCAAAGATGTGATTGCCGAGACAGCGCCTGATGGTAAGCCCGTACTTATTTTTAAAAAATCTTTTGTAGAGGCGCTTTTAGAAAAGAAAGACGATAAATTAATTATACAACATCTTGCTTCAATGATTACATATACATTGCGCTATGTTGCAAAAGCACAAAATTCGAATGAGCCTGAAAACGTTTTAACAATAACTTGGTTACAAAATTCCGTCAAAAACGCTTTAAAAGAGCTGTTGGGAAATCTTGTAACTAACCCCCTGGGCTTTACCGAAAATCAAAAAAATATTTTAGACAATACAAACAAAGCGATAGACAAGATATATGAAACATTTCCATTTTTATTGCGTATACATAATCAAAATGCTTTGGAAAACTCCGCCCTCAGGCCCATGGCAGGCCTTGCCAGAAAAAAAACAGCTGCACAAGAAAAGCCGTTGTGTATCTTTGATCCCCTGGAGCAATTGAATTATATGGCTTTTTGCGATAAACATCAGTTTGTGCGGCTTAGGGCAACGATCGGGCTGCTTAAAACAGACAAGGAAAATGCAGGGTTGGCCGAGCATATAATAATGCTTATCCGTACTATATGCCAAGATTTCATCAGCCTTGGAAAAGATATAAGGCGAAATTATTTGGCAGATTATCAGAGAGATTTTATTTTGCTCATAAAAGAAGCCCTGCCCTATCTGCCTGCAAGGCGGAGGCAAACCATGCTTTTGCTTCTTGGAGAGTTTGCAGAAAAAAGCAGATATAAAAAAGTACGCGCAGAAGCAGGCTCTTTATCGGTTCCTGAATCCAACCGTATTACTTTTTCAAAGCCCAACATTCTTGCAAAACTGCATCCATATGAAAACGAACAAATAGCCATAGTCAAGACTACATTGATGCAAGCTTCTGCATCGCCGCAGCAAAAGCAAATTGCCCTGTCGCAGCTTAATGATTTTGCAAGAAATAGTCCGTACGAACGTGTGTGCATAGAAGCAACAAAGAACATTGCAGATACACTTCCGCATTTATCGCCGAGGCTTTTACAAATTGCTCTCTCAAACCTTTCATATCTTGCTAAAAAAAGCCCATACGAATATGTGTGTATAGAAGCAAGCGAAGCTATCGGCAAGGCGCTTCCTTCTTTAAAAGGCGATTTACAACGGCATGCTTTGGCGTATGCAGCGTATCATCACGATTACAGCATGCGGTTTAAAGCAGCAGGATACTTTGATGCTATTGTTGCTGTCCAGCAAAATATCGATCTGACAATAAAAGCGCACAACCAGACCATGTTCAGGATTTCATCATATTTAGCGCATAAAAATCATGCCCTGCTCGATGATGAAAAAGTTAATCTTAAAGAGTATCTCGATGCTATCAATCCTTTCTGCTTAAAGCTAAGTATGCTTTTTGACGGCGCCCCAACCATACTAAATCATGTTATCGACAGAGTTTTTGAAAAAACAGGATTCGTGGGGCTTTATAGATTTCTTGAGATATGCTATCAATTTGAAGACGTGCGCCAGGTCATTCACCTCACCAATATTCTGACAGCTGATCATGAATTTAACGCTGTTGATAATCCAAAAGATGCAAAAGTTTCCTATTGGATAGGCAGAAGCCAGATAATACCGCTTAGCAGGTACAAGATTTTGGTATTTAAATTTCCAAGAAATAAGGACGAAGAAAAGCAGGAGATATTAGAGCATGAAGCGCAATGCATAAACCAATATAAAAAAGCGCTGTCTTTGCCGATTGATAGAGCAGAAATAGTTGTTATAAATAACCAAAAAGTGCTTAAGTATACGGCTTCCCGAAGCTATTTCGATTACGCTGATAACGCCTACCCATGGCTTTCCGAAAAACAGAGAATCAAAAGATTCGAAACATTGTGCGAAAACACCACGCGCAACATCTTTACTTTATTCAGAAAAGGCCTTGCCTCCAAATCGCTCCTGTATTTATCTCATCTTATATGGCGCGGGGAAATCGGAGATTTTGATTTAAGGCATGGCGGCGGCGCAGGAGAGATAGATAATCCCCACCTTGCCGCAAGCAGGCCGAACCTGGGAATAAGCGGCATAAGAGATTTGAAATATCTGGCCCATATCGAAGGTGACAAATTGATCTTACAGAATATTTTTGAAGTTTTATTCGAACTGACATACTCCGGTTTAGTTAACAATCTTACCGATGAGCAGATACAATATTTTATCGATAAAAACTTTAATAGAGAAAAATTATACATAAAGCCGGATATTCTTTCCCGATTCATACGGCAGATGCGCCTTGATCTGAAAGACCCGCACGATGTATTTTGGGTGCAATATACAGGTATTGTCAACGAAGTAAAGCACCTGGCAGAAGAGCTTAGCAGTAGTTTGGTTGTTAGCAGGGCTAGCGCTAGAATAACCCCGGCTCAAGCCGTAGCCCTCGCCCAAAGCGCGTAAGGCGCACCCATCCTTATTACTTGCAACAACGAGGCATATCTGATAGAATTATACCCACAGTTTTAAAACATATGAAAATAATAACAGAAAAAATAAATATAAATGAACTTAACCAGATGGCTGATAATATGTTCGGTAATTTAGTTAAGGCAGTTGTTGATGTGCATAAGGATCTTATTGCTGTTGATGCCGAGCTTCATTCTGACCTGGAAGCACTGCTTCTTGATAATGGCTCAAAACAAAAAGACCTGTGGGGGGTTAATCTTTATCCTAAGATGCAGGAAAATGCATTTATTGAATTTGATTCTATAATAAACATACGCCCATCCCAGGGCAATAGAGCCCGGGGCGTGGACAGCGAACAGCTTCGGAATAAAATCATTGAAATCGTTAAAAAACAGGTAGTGAGATGAATTATCAACATAAAAGCCTTGCAACAGGCCGTTGGAATACATTGCCGTTTCTTGAGCAAATGGCAAACATAGGAAGCGAGGTGGAGCGGGCCTTAAACTGGCGCACCAAAAACAATTCCGATTATTCCAAGCAGGCAGCTGAGCGTGCCCTTGAATTGCTGGATTTAGCATTGGATAGCACAAAAGGCCTAAGCCGGCTTAAGGAACTTGCCCGCGTAAGAGAATCTATTGCCGATTATTTTTTTGGCGTAAATCAATACAGCTCTACCGAAGAATCCTTAAAAAGCTACTTTTTGTGCTTTGCCTATGCTATTCGCAAGCATAGATAATCCTCCATACTAATTATTTGACATATATATAAAAAAAATGTATTATAGGCTTGCTCCGTGGTGCGCGCGGGCGATTATTATAGGTATTAGGCATCGAAACAGGAAATAGATAAGGAGATTGCTTCGCTTCGCTCGCAATGACGATGGAGGGGCAATGGATAATCATGAAAAACGATAAAATATTGAAAATAGGCCTCCCAAAGGGGAGCCTTCAGGAAGCGACTTTTAAGATCTTTCAGAAAGCAGGCTTTAATATAAACGTCGGCTCAAGGTCGTATTTTCCGTCCATAGATGACGAGGAATTAAACCCGGTGCTTCTGCGCGCGCAGGAAATGTCCCGCTATGTAGAAGACGGCGCATTAGACTGCGGCATAACCGGCAATGACTGGATTCTGGAAAATTCCTCCAAAGTCCAGACAGTAGCAGGGCTTGTTTACGCAAAATACAGCCTAAGGCCTGTAAGATGGGTCGTGGCTGTGCCTGAAAGCTCCAATATAAAAACAATAAAGGCATTAAACGGCAAGCGCATCGCTACAGAGCTTGTAAATGTTACAAAGAAATACCTTGCCAAGAACAAGGTTAAGGCAGAGGTGGAGTTCAGTTGGGGCGCGACAGAGGTAAAAGTAGCTGCTGGGCTTGTAGATGCCATAGTTGAGCTTACGGAAACAGGATCCTCTTTAAGGGCGAACAAGCTTCGCATAGTGGATACCGTATGCACATCTACCACGCAATTAATAGCAAATAAAAAATCATGGCAAAATCCCTGGAAGCGCGCAAAAATAGAAGCGCTTTCGATGCTTCTTAAGGGTGCTATCCTTGCGGAAGAAAAAGTCGGGCTTAAAATGAACGTCAGCGTAAAGAATCTGGACAAAGTACTTAAGGTTTTGCCGGCAATGAAGAAGCCCACAATTTCTCAGCTTGCCACAAAAGGCTGGGTTGACCTGGACACTATAATATCCGAAAATGAAGTTAAATGCCTTATTCCTAAATTAAAGAATGCGGGCGCAGAGGGCATAATAGAGTACCCGCTTAACAAAGTTATTTATTAACCACGGAGGATTAAATGCCTTGCGGAAGAAAACGTAAACGCGCCAAAATGGCCAAACACAAAAGAAAAAAACGTTTAAGAAGAGACAGACATAAAAAAAGAATAAGGTAACAAATAAGTTGTTTCGGAAGATAACGGGGTTTTTTGTCTTTGCGGCCGTAGTTTTTTTATGTTGTTTTACCTGCAGCGCATCAGAGCAGCCTACGCTGACGGAGACAATAAAAAATATCCTAGGTGTTGATTTAATAATAAAACTAGGCAAGGCCGAAAAATTAACAGCAGACAGCGATAATCCATACGCCCATTACCTTATGGGCGTTATCTTTGATAATCAGAATCAGCCGGATAAGGCAAAGCTCGAGTATATAAGGGCCAGGGAATTATCGCCGCAGGAAAAACCAATATATTTTAAACTGGCTGCTGTGTGCATAAGGCTGAATCAGACGGATGAGGCCGTAAAATATATAGATGAAATAAAAAGAATGGACCCTGACGATACAATGGGGTCATTCTTGCTGGCCCTTCTCTATATAACAAACAAAGAATTAGGCAAAGCAGCCGCTGAATACGAAAAAGTTATAAAGACCGACCCTCATAATTTATTTGCACTTTTGTCACTGGCGGATATATATGTCGTAGAAGATAAGATTGAAGAAGCTCTCGGGACGTACGAAAGGCTCGTAAAAGAAAAACCAGGCATTTCTCAATTATATTTTAACTTAGGCGTTATATATATAAAATTAAACAAAAAAGAAAAAGCTGTTGAAAATTTTAAAAAGGCCATAAACGCAGACGTATCTTATGTAGATGCCTATATGTTTTTAGCCGGGATTTTGCTTAACAATAATAAAAAAGACGAGGCGTTTTCAACACTTAAGGAAGGTTTAAGCAACAACCCGGACAACATAAGCCTTCTTTTTTTTGCAGGAAGCTGTTTTTATGAAACGAACAGATACGAAGAAGCC
>JAFGKX010000008.1 GCA_016928375.1 Candidatus Omnitrophota bacterium
CTCCTTTTTTGACCTCGCCGCTCATGATAGCCTTCATGGCTGTTTCCTCGGAATCGAAACATTTTGCGCGCCCGGTGAAGGAGAACATTTCTTTCGAAACAGCGGATTGCTTAACAACGCATCCGTCCGGGGCAACATTACCTTTTAAAACAGCTATACCGCCTGTTTTATTGTGGGCTTTATGAATATGCCTTATTACATCATCGTGCCCCACAACAGCAGAGCGGGCGATCTGTTTTATTGATTTTCCGCTTACCGTAATGTTATCTTTTATTTTATTTACAAGCCTGTTTAAACATGCGGGTATGCCGCCTGCGTATTCCAAATCCTCCATAAAATACTCGCCTCCGGGGCGAAGATGCACTATATGCGGCGTATCTTTGCTTATTTTATCCATATCTTCGAGAGAAATATTTATACCGGCCTCATGCGCAATAGCCGGAATATGAAGCATGGTATTGGTCGAGCCGCCCAACGCCATGTCTATCATAGCTGCATTATGAAATGCATTTCTGGTCATGATCTTTCTCGATGTAATATTTTTCCTTACAAGATCAACTATTCTTTCTCCTGAGTCCTTGGCTATTCTTTCTTTTTTGGAAAAATTCGCCAGCGCAGTAGCGCATCCGGGAAGAGACATGCCCATTGTCTCTGTAATACAGGCCATTGTATTTGCCGTATAAAGCCCCTGGCACGAACCTGCCCCTGGACAGGCGCACATCTCAAGATGTGTTAATTTTTCCTTAGAGATTTTGCCTGCTTTATGCTGCGCCAATGCCTCAAATGTATCACGCACAAAAGAGCGCCTCTTGTTTTCGTACATTCCGGAAAGCATAGGGCCCGCAGTCACAACTATAGCCGGTATGTCAAGGCGCGCCGCTGCCATAAGCATGCCTGGCGTAATTTTATCGCAATTTGTTAAAAACACAAGGCCGTCAAGGGCGTGCGCCATTGTAACTGATTCCACACAATCAGCGATCAGTTCCCTTGTTGCGAGCGAATATTTCATTCCAGTATGCCCCATAGCGATACCGTCGCATACTCCGGGAATACCGAAAATAAAAGGCTGCCCGCCGTTAGCATAAACACCGTATTTAATAGCCTCTTCCAGCCTGCGCATACCTATATGCCCGGGGATAAGATCGGAAAAACTTGACGCAATTCCTATAAAAGGCTTGTCTAAATCTTTTTTCCTTAAGCCGGTTGCGTATAAAAGCGCTCTGTGGGGCGCTCTCTCTAAGCCCTTTTTTACCATATCGCTTCGCATATAAACCCCCAATATATCTATTTTATATATACTAATACTAAAACAAGATTAAATTATAACATATAAGACAATGATGTCAATGATTTTATACCAACTGTATCCCCTAAAACAAGCGAGCGCCAACTAGTAGGCATTTTGTACTGAGGGAGTTGTATTGTTCATTAGGCGGGTGGCTTTGAACGGGGCTGTTCAAAGACAGGGCCCGCAAGTGAACTAGCAGGGCCCCGAGGTTTTAACAGGCCTCGCAAAAAAAATATTCTCTGCCCCTTGCCTTTTTTCAAGCCATTATGTATAATTGATTATAGAACGGATAAGAGGAGGCACGCAGTAGCGAGTAGCCACCTAGGTTTACAGCCTACAAAAAAACCCCCGAAAATCGGGGGATTTTTGTTGGTATAACAATTTTATTTATATTCTAAACTAAGGCGTCCAGGTTGCATCAGCGGTAACTGCTATTCCGGCACCGGTTACAAATTTAGTTTCAATAGGATCGGCTGAGCCATCAGCGCGTATCAACATCCTGAGCTGCGAATGGTTAGTAAGCGTACTTCCGCCCTGATTTACATTTCTCTCCGCATATATATAAATATCGCTACCGCTTGCTTCATAACCATATTCAAACAGCCTGCGGTTATTTGCGCCAATCACCTCGCCTAAAGCAGTATTTAAGGCAGCTGTGTTAGCAGCATCTGCCGGCCATGCTCCGGTTTCGGTACGTATCATATATAATGTAGTCCTTATAGCGCCCATAGTAGTCTTGGCCTCTGCAGTTCTTGCTCTTTCTGCCATAACCGTAATCTGCGGCAGCATTAAAGTAGCTAATATACCTATTACAATAAGAACTATTAAAACTTCGACTAAGGTAAAACCCCTAAATTTCATGATAAAACCTCCCTTTTTATTAACATAAAAATTATATATGTTCCTTACTTTCTTGTCAATGTTTATTTTGCAACAGCTCCCGCTAATCCGAATATCGGCAGGTACATGGCAATAATCAGGGTGCCTACTATCAGGCCTACAAAAATAATCAACGCCGGTTCAAACAATGTTGTAAGCCTTGTGACATATGCGTCTACCCTCTCCTGATAAAACAAAGCCGCTTTTTCCAGTATATTTGCAAGCTCGCCGGATTCTTCGCCTACGCCCACCATGTGCGAGAGCATGTCCGGAAAAAGCCCGCTTTCTATCAATGGCGCAGACATAGTCTTCCCTTCTTTGACGCTTTCCTTTACGCGGCTGAGCATCTCCATGATTATTACGTTGCCGGAAGTCTCTATTATAATATCCATAGCGTGCAATATCGGCGTCCCGCTTTTTACGAGCATGCTTAGCCCTCTGGCGAATCTTACGGCGGCTATATTTTTTATAACAGTGCCTATTAACGGCAGTTGCAATAAAATATTATCTATATTCCTTCTGCCGGCGTGTGTGTGTCTGTATGCCCTGAACAAAAAAACGCAGCCGATTATTATTCCAATGCCGGGTAAAAAGCCGTTTTTCGCGACTTTGCTCATGTTAAAAATTATTTGCGTAAAAAGCGGCAGCTGCGCGCCAAAATTGTTGTAGATATTTTCAAACATGGGTATTATTCTTAATATAAATACCAAAATAGCGCCTATGGCTACACACAATATTATAGCCGGATACATGAGCGCGCCTATTATTTTTCTCATAAATGTCGCCGATGTCTCAAGATACTGGGTAAGCTGCTCAAGGGCAAATCCCAGCTGGCCTGTCGTTTCTCCTGTCTCTATTATATTAACCCAGAATTTAGAAAATATTTTAGGGTGTTTGGCCAGAGCATCTTTCAGGGAGCTGCCGCCGGCGACATCTTTTTTTATTTCCAGAAGCGCGATATGCAGCTGTTTGCTTGTAATCTGCTCGGAGCATATTTCAAGGCTGCGCAGCAGCGTAATTCCTGCGTTAACCAGAGAGGTCAGCTGTTTTCCAAAAAGTATCATATCGTCCAGCTTGGCCTTACTGTGGAGGTGTTTGTCTTTTTTTGATACAGTTTTTGACCTTGCGGCCTGTTCTATAGACAGGATTATTAATTCCCTTGCCTGGAGAGTGTCTATCAAGTCATTCTCGTTTTTAGCTTCAAAAAAACCTTTTTCCAGTTTTCCTTGTTTTGTTCTTGCGGTATACAAAAAATTAGGCATTACTTAGATATTCCTTTATTCGAATACTATGCTCAATACCTCTTGCACGCTTGTTACGCCGTTTACAACTTTTTCAAGGCCGCACTTAAACAGGCTGACCATACCTTCTTCTTCTGCCTGTTTTCTTAGCTGGGCGGCGTTTTCTTTGTTGGCTATCATCTCCCTTAACTTAGCAGATACCATCATAACTTCTGTTATGATGGTCCTGCCCGAATAGCCTGTGTTGTGGCATTGCTGGCATCCTTTAGCTTTAAATACCTGTTTTTTTGGAAGGTTGTATTTTTTGATCAGTTCCGGAGGAAGTTCAGCGGGCTCCTTGCAGCTGAGGCACAATTTTCTTACCAGCCGCTGCGCCATTATTACAATAAGTCCCGATGCAACCAGGTAAGGCTCGACCCCTATATCTATCAATCTTGTCACTGCCGAAGGCGCATCATTGGTATGCAGCGTAGAAAAAACAAGATGTCCGGTAAGACCGGCCCTTATTGATATTTCCGCGGTTTCGATATCTCTTACCTCGCCGACCATCATAACATCCGGATCTTGCCTTAAAAAAGAACGGAGGCCGTTGGCAAAGGTCAGCCCTATCTGCGGCTTTACCTGGACCTGGTTGATGCCTTCTATGTTGTATTCCACAGGGTCTTCTATCGTAATTATATTTTTATTCGGGCTTTTTATAAAATTTAAAGCAGCATAAAGCGTAGTGGATTTTCCGCTTCCTGTAGGCCCGGTTATGAATATAAGGCCATACGGACGTATGATAGCGTCTTTGATTTTTTTTAAATCATCGGCAGAAAATCCGAGTTTATCCAGCTCAAAAGATACAGCGCCCTTGTCCAATATCCTTAGCACCGCTTTTTCTCCGAATATAGTGGGTATTACGGAGCTTCGTATATCTATGCTCCTGTCTTCAACTTTTACGGTAAAGCCTCCGTCCTGAGGAAGCCGCTTTTCCGCTATGTCCATTTTTGATAAAATTTTTATTCTTGAAATTAAGGCGGGCAAAAGATGTTGGGACGGCGGGGCTATCGGGTAAAGTATCCCGTCTATCCTGAAGCGCACGTTTATCTTCTGCTTAAATGGCTCTATATGTATGTCGCTCGCCCTCTCTTTTATGGCCTGTATCAGCAAAAGGTTTACCAGCTTTATTACAGGCGCTTCTTCTGCCTTGGATACCACGTCTTCCAGCGAGGTTTTCTCTTCTGCTTCTATCGGAATGCCTTCTTCTATTGTATAAGACTGCTCAACTGCTTCTTTGAGCATTTCTTTTTTTCCGTAAAATTTATCTATTGCCTCCCGAAGATCAGCGCGCGTAGCTATCAAAGGCGCGATTTCACACACTGCTATTCTTTTTAAATTATCTATTACCAAAAGATCTAAAGGATTAAACAGTGCAACGCTTAATAGGTTGCCGTGTTTGGCAATAGGCAGGACAAGATGCTGCCTGGCAAACATATCCGGAATTAATTTTTCAAGGCCCTGCTCCTGTGAAGGCACCAGCGAACCGTCTTTAAGGCTGACAAACGGGATATCCAGCTGGCGGGCAAGCGCATCGCATACATCTTTTTCCGAAACAAAATTATTTTCTGTTAGGATGTCGCCGATGGGCCGGCCGTGGCGCTTCTGAAGGCGCAGCGCTTCTTCAAGCTGGCTTTGCGTAAGAAGCCCCTGCTTTATAAGTATCTCGCCTAACTTAAGCTTGGATTTTCTCATTCAATTTCTTTTTTCTTGCGCAGGCGCCTTACTGTTTTCGCTATTTCCTGGTCTCTGTCTGTGCCGACAGCCGACGCTTCCGTTTCTGACGCATCCGCTTTTGCTTCCTGCGATAAAACGATTTCTTCTTTCCTTATATTTTCCGACTCAGGATTTACGATATGGCACGTTACAAATATAATTATCTCGGTTTCAACGCCCTGAAAATCCTTTGACTTAAAAAGGTTTCCTAAAATCGGGATCTTGCTTATCCCCGGAACTGCCCTGTCATTATCCGTAGTTTCTGTCTTTAAAAGCCCGCCTATAGCTATGGTCTGGGTATCTTTCATCATAACTGTTGTTTTTGCGCTGCGGCGCTGCGGGTCGTAATAGCCCGTAATATTCGCCGCTTCTACTCTCGAGACTTCCGGCTCTAATGTCATTGTTATATAATTATCTTTATTTATAGTCGGAGTAACTCTTAGAATCACTCCCGTCTCCATCCTTTCGGCGGTTGTTGTAACTGTTCCTGTCGTTGCCTGGCTTGTGCTGGTAGTGCCTACAACGGTATCGGAGGCAATTTTAATCTCGGCAGTTTCATTATTTATAACCATAATTTTAGGCTTAGCTAAATATCTGGCCTTGTTCTCTTTCTCGAGCGCCTTAAGCACTATCTGAAATTCTCCCAGTGTAAGATTTCCGAATTTAGTGCCTGTGTCCGAAGCGGCTACGGTACGGCCTCTTGAATCTGCTATTGAGCCGCCCAACAGGCTTCTGTCAAACGGCGCGGATTCTCTTACGAACGGAAATCCCGTATCGCGGCTGGGGCCGGTAAAGGTAAAAAATGTGCCGCTTGATGTTCCGCCCCAGTCAAGCCCTAACTTTTTTATAGCTGTTGTTTTTACTTCGACGATTTCGGCTTCTATCATAACCTGCGGAGTCCTTGCGTCCAGTTTAGCCAGAGTACTTTCTATTAAAGGAAAATCCTCTGGTATGCTGGTTATTATCAGGCTGTTTGTGCGCTGATCAACAACTACGCTGCCAAAAATATTTCCGCTGCTGTTTTTTGCGAGTAAATTTTCTATGATGTTTTTTATATCGGATTCCGAATCATCCGAATCAGAAGAGGACTGATACGCGCCCGGCGTAGAAGTAGAGGACGATGACTGCGTTGATGTTTTAGATATGGTTGCATAATTGAGGCTGTATACTTTCGTAATCATCTTAATTTTAGCCATAGATGATTCTTTGACGATAAATACGGAACTCCCGGGTTTTTGTTCATAAGTTAAATTATTCGCCCCAAGTATCGAATCCATGGCATCCTGCACGCTTATCTTTTCTAAATAAAGCGTTACCTGCTTATTTTCTATATCTTTTGCTGCTACAAAATTAAGGCCTGCCTGCTGTGAAAATATCTTAAGCACATCTTTAAGCGGCGCATCCTGAAAATCCATAGATATGTATCTTGTATCTTCCTGGGCATAATTTAAATCCGGAGAAAACAACCCCAAAAAAACAAAAATACCCAAAAGAATATAAATAATTCTTGCCCCACCGATTATATTTTTCATTTTACCTGCCTCCAATTTTTACAAGGTAAAAATTGTCCCGAGCATTACTAAGATGCAAACAAGTGTGAGCATCTCATGTTAGCGAGGGACTTCACCTATTTTTTTATGAAAAATTCATACCCTTTGTACTCCACCTTTACTCCGTCTCTTTCCACCGAGAGAAGCCTACAACCCGATACCTCTTCGCCAACCGACAAAATCTTACCGTCTATAATTGCCTGCGGCCTTGAAGTATCCCACACAAGCCCTAATATGCTGATAGACGGCGGTTGAACCAGTACCGTGTTTTTTTGAATCGCACTAATATTATCCGCCAAATAAACATAGAGTTTATTTTTCAGCGGGTCTGAAAGATTATCTGCGTTGTATTCCGTTACCGCAATATCGATATCTTCATTTTCTATCTGCGGATACGTATTTTTTTCTGCCGGCGCAGAGGGTAATGTAATTTTTACGGCGCTATTTTTCTGCATAATGCTGTTGATAAACCTATATCCTAAGCTTAAACCAAAAATAACCAAAAGTACCAATAATATAATCTGTTGCTGCTTTTGTTTTTCCATAATCTATTTCCCCGCCGTATAAGTTCCTATGGTTATAACAGCGGAAACAACCGTATCTTTAGATAGGATAGACCTGGCCTCAGCCGGGGTAATATCGGATAGCCCGGGTTCATATAACATGCCGGCGAGACCTTCCGAAGCGTTTCCTATCTCAAGGTTACGTATTCCCATATAAGGCTTATTGCTTTCGATCTTCGCCAGAAAACGGCCTATACTGTGATAGGTGCCTTCAACCTCAAGAACAGTAATATGCATATTGTATCCCTGCGGCTGCTTTCCTTTGTCAGACGAACTGATTGAGGTAATCCTCACTCCGGCGGCAATGGCTAATTTCGAGAACTCATTTTTTATAGTATCAATATCCTGTTTCTGCAATATTAGCGCTTCATATTTTTCTCTTATGCGGTCTAATTTTTCTATCTGCCTGCGCAATTCATTTCTCGATGTTTCTTCATGGTATTTGCTATTATAATAATTCACTTTTTTAACCGCAGATTGATATATTAACTTATACCCTATTAAAACGACCAACAGGATTACCGCGGTCGATACAAGGATCTTTTTCTGTTTTTCATCCAAATTGTTAAATACATCTTTAAGGGGCATTATATTCTTAGTCTCCCTATTTTTTATTCCTGCATTCTATAGAATAATTAGTTATCTCATACCCTCTTGTTGTGTCGTTTTTCAGCGTTCCCAGTTCACACGCATTCAACCCTTTCATAAACACTGCATCATTTTTAAGGCTATATAAAAATTTATTAGCGGCGCTTATCTGCTCCGATTGTTCTTTTAAAAATACCCTGCCTTTTAAATAAAGGGACATTTTCGAATCGGGCAATGCCTGCAGCTGCAGGGCATTAACCCACACACCTTCCGGCAGATCTGCGGCTACGCGGCTTAATTTTTCAGATACGAATACTTTTTCTTTAATCAAAGATTTCATAAATTCGATTTTTTTTGCGCTTTTGCTGCTGAAGTTTTCCAATACCTCAATAGGCATACTCTCGGTAGTTGAAGGCAGCCCCTTTGCCGCATTCAGAACGCCATGGTAATGCAGCTTTGCCTGATTTACTATAATTAAACTATACATAACAAAGGAAAGTATGAACAAAATACCTATTCTGATAATCAGGGGGTACTGCCTCTTAAGTTTTATCTTCTGTATTTTTGTTTTTAAAGGCAGTAAATTCACGACCTGGGCGTCTAAGCTTAAACCGTTCATGGCCGAACCAACGGCTAATATGCCGCCGACTGATTCAAATTTTATCCCTTCTGCGACTTTGGAGAAGTCCATTATCTCCGTCGGGATATTTAATTCTGCCTGAAATTTACTCGCGAGCTCCGAAAGGTCGTCTTTGCCGCATAAAATCAGCTTTTTGACGGATTTGGATCCGGTTTTTCTCCGGTAATAATCCATTGAAAGCCTGAGCTCGCTCATC
>JAFGKX010000087.1 GCA_016928375.1 Candidatus Omnitrophota bacterium
AAAAGAGGCCAAAATGCGGACAGATGAAAACGTATCAAGAGCCATAAACCTGCCGTCAGGCTACGGCAAAGACAGGATAGTGGCCATGGTCAGAGATCCATGGTGGGTTTTTGTATACTGGGAAATAACACCGCGTTTAGAGCAGGCAGTAAAGGATGAAATCTCAAAACACGCCAAGGTTTTTGAAAAATCCATACTGCGCATATACGATATAACAAACGTCAAGAATTTTAACGGCGGCAATGCAGGCAATTATTTTGACATTACGCTGGAAAACCTGGCAAAAAACTGGTACTTAGACCTCTCTGCCCCTGACAGGTGCTGGTGCATAGAAATAGGCGCGATGACAAAAGACGGCAGTTTCTATCCCATGGCGCGCTCCAATATCGTAAAAACCCCGCGTTTCGGCATGTCGGATATCCTGGATGAGAAATGGATGCTCGCGGAAGACGAATACTGGTGGCTTTTCGGAGTATCCGGAGGATTCGGGGTAGGTAAAAGTTCTTTCGAAATGAAAGAAATGCTTAAAAAGCAGCTCCAGGAATGGATTTCTTCAGGTGGAATAGTCAGTTTTGCAAGCCATATTTTAAAGCAGAAGAGGTAATTTTTTGAAACAAAACTCTCCGGAAAAAGGATACCTGTCTTTTATACTTCACGCTCACCTTCCATTCGTAAGACATCCCGAACACGATACTTTTCTTGAGGAAAGCTGGTTTTTCGAAGGCATCACAGAGACATATATCCCTCTCATAAAAATGATAGACGGGCTTTTGGATGACGGGGTGGACTTCGGGCTTACAATATCTTTGAGCCCGACGCTGATGGCGATGCTGGAAGACGAGCTCCTTAACAATAGATACAGAAGAAAACTGGAACTATTACTCGAACTTTCTTATAAAGAGATAGAGCGTACAAAATCTGATCCCTGGCAAAATAAACTCGCGCATATGTATAATGATCTGTTCAAAGAAACGCTCTATATTTACAAGGATAAATATAATTCACGGCTGCTGAACGCCTTTAAAAAATTCGATTCAAGCGGTAAAGTCGAGATTATGGTGTGCGTAGGCACTCATCCGTTTTTGCCGAATATAGAAATGTATCCGCAGGCAGTACGGGCGCAGGTGAAAGTCTCAACAGATACCTACAGCAGAATATTCGGCCATAAGCCGCGCGGCGTATGGCTTCCCGAGTGCGGTTATTATCCCGGGCTTGATAAAATATTGCATGAATACGGAATAAAATATTTTATAATCGAAACACACGGAATATTATTTGCCGAACCGCGCCCGCGTTTCGGAGTCTACAGCCCGTATTTATGTAAATCCGGAGTCGCGGTTTTTGGAAGAGACTCGGAATCATCCAAAGCAGTATGGAGCGCTGTAGAAGGGTATCCCGGGAATAACAATTACAGGGAGTTTTACCGCGACATAGGGTTTGACCTGGATCACGAATATATAAAACCGCATTTAAACGGCGACGGCACCAGGATGCATACAGGCATAAAATACCATCGCATAACAGGGAAGACCAATTACAAAGAATTTTATAATCCTGAAGTCGCGAAGCAGACTGCCGCATCTCATGCCGGGAATTTTATGTTTAACAGGGAAAAACAAATAGAATACTTGCACGACAAATTAGGCAGAAAGCCTCTTATAGTCGCCCCCTATGACGCTGAACTTTATGGGCACTGGTGGTTCGAGGGCATAGACTGGCTTAATTTTGTAATAAGAAAAGTATGCTACGACCAGAATGTTTTTAAGCTTATTACCCCGCCGGCATATCTAAAATTATATGACAAATACCAGGTCATTGCGCCGTCGTTCTCAAGTTGGGGATGGAAAGGCTATAGCGAGGTATGGCTTGAAGGCTCAAATGACTGGATTTATCCGCATATCCACATGATGATAGAGAGAGCAACCGAGATCGCAAACAAATTTTATAAAAACAACGACGAAAAATTAGAAAAAGCATTAAATCACCTTGCCAGGGAACTTATCCTGGCGCAGGCAAGCGATTGGCCGTTTATGATGAAAACAAATAGCTTCAGTTATTACGCGTCGCAGCGCGTAAAAGACCACATAGACAGGTTCCACGCCTTATATGATATGATAATATCCGGCAACGTGGACTACGCCTGGCTGGATAGAAGAATGTCGCAGTATAACTTGTTTCCGGAAATTGATTTCAGGGTTTATAAATCTTAATGCAGAAAAGACGCAAAGTAGCTATTATAGGCGCAGGCAGTGTAGGCAGCACTTTTGCATATTGCCTTATGATACGGGGGATTGCAAGAGAGATAGTGCTTATTGACGCGGATGAAAAACGCTCAGCCGGAGAAGCCATGGATTTAAACCATGGCGCCAGTTTTGTCTCGCCCGTCAGTGTATATTCGGGCGGATATTCTGCCTGTAAAGACGCCGATATCGTTGTTATAACCGCAGGGGCAAAACAATCACCCGGCGAGACGCGCATAGACTTAGTCAAAAAAAATGCCGCTATATTCAAAAATATCATTCCTGAAATAGTAAAATATTCCAAAAACGCCATTTTATTGGTAGTGACAAACCCGGTGGATATTCTTACATATGCCACATTAAAGATTTCAGGGTTTGATCCCAATAAGGTTATAGGCTCAGGCACGGTTTTTGACAGCTCAAGATTTAGATATTTACTGAGTGAACATTGCCATGTTGACCCGAGAAACATCCACGCTTATATTATAGGAGAGCACGGTGATACAGAGCTACCAGTGTGGAGCAACGCAAACATAGGCGGAATGATACTGGCCCGGTACTGCCCGTTGTGTAAAAGGCACTGCAATTATAAAAAAGAACTGGGCGGGATATTTGACAAGGCAAAGAACTCAGCTTATAAGATTATAGAGGCAAAAGGCGCTACTTACTACGCTGTGGGGCTTGCTTTGGTAAGAATAAGCGAGGCGATATTAAGAGACGAAAATTCTGTGCTGCCGGTGTCTACATTGATAAAAGACTATTATGGAATAGGCGATGTATGCCTGAGCATTCCGTCGGTAATAAATAAAAACGGTGTCGAGAAATTTTTAAAACTTAATCTATCGCCCCTGGAGCAAAAGCAGTTTAAATTTTCGGCAAATGCCATGAAAAAAGTAATAAAAGGCATAGGGCTATAGGAGGAAAATATGGCAGTTAAAAAAATCGGCGAGCATTATAAGTGCAATATATGCGGAAATGAAGTTACAGTAACAAAAGTAGGCGGCGGGGAACTTGTCTGCTGCGGCCAGCCCATGGAAAAAACTTCAGGATAGGCACAAGATGCAGTTACTTACCGATGATATAATTCAATTTTTCGCCCGGCAGGGCTTTGTTATTGTCTCGACCATAGATTCGGGCGGTATGCCGCATACGTCGTGTAAGGGCATTGTCAAGATAGAGCAGGATAAGATATACCTGTTGGATCTTTATAAAGCCGCAACATATGATAACCTGAAAAAAAATCCAAAAATAAGCCTTACTGCCGTGGATGAACATAAATTCCGCGGCTATTGCATAAAAGGGCGCGCCAGCATACTTAAAGCGTCGCAAATAAAATCGCACATAATAAAAACCTGGGAGGATAAAATTACTACCAGGGTCAGAAACAGGATTTTAAAAAATATACGTGGAGAAAAAGGCCACCCAAAACATCCCGAGATACTTCTGCCTAAGCCGGAGTATCTTATTGCCGTCGATGTCGAGAAAACGGTGAACCTTACTCCGCATGCGTTAAAATGAAAGGAAAGGAGATTAATGTGAAAAGTATAAAAGGCACAAAAACAGAAAAAAATCTGCTCGCGTCTTTCGCCGGAGAATCGCAGGCGCGCAACCGCTATACCTATTTTGCTTCAGCTGCAAAAAAAGCAGGGTATGAGCAGATAGCCGCGATATTTCTGGAAACCGCGGATAATGAAAGAGAGCATGCCAAAAGATTTTTTAAATTACTCGAAGGCGGTGAAGCGGAGATAACGGCAACTTATCCCGCCGGAATTATAACTGATACGCCGCAAAATTTGGCAGAGGCAGCAGCAGGCGAGAATCTGGAATGGACCAAGCTTTATAAAGAAGGCGAAGAAACTGCGCGCAAAGAAGGCTTTGAGGAAATTGCCAAACAGTTTAAAGAAATAGCGGAAGTAGAAGAAGAACACGAGAAAAGATACAGAAAGCTGCTTAAAAACTTAAAAGAAGGCAAGGTTTTCAAGAAAGACAGCGCCGTAAAATGGAAATGCAGAAACTGCGGATATGTGCATGAAGGAAAGGAAGCGCCTAAAGAATGCCCGGCATGCGCGCACCCACAGGCGTATTATGAATTACTTTGCGAGAATTATTAACCCTAAAGAAAAAATATAACAGCGTAAAGAATGAGATAAAAAGCAGGCTCAGAGAATTTAGC
>JAFGKX010000088.1 GCA_016928375.1 Candidatus Omnitrophota bacterium
CCGATTATGGGTAACCACGAAGCGCAGATAGCCAGCAAAATGATATTTGCTATTTTTGCCGCAAGGGGGTTAATACCGCAGATCTTATACACTAAAGCTAAAAAAAATGGGTAACCGGGTGCTGCTGCAAAAAAATTATCTTTTTTGTTTTTAAGGAATTTATCATAGATATGTCTGATTGCATAAGTTGCATCTTCGCTTATATCGTCAAATTTATATTTAGCGGGTTTTTCTATGGCTGCGTCTTTATAGCCATGCCCCATATACAAATTTACGGCAAGCGCCTGGTAATTCCATTGATCTCCGATACTAAATGATACCGTGTCGGAAAGGTTATGCTGGTGTACCCAAAATATATAAATAAAGGATAAAAAAAATATGGTTGCGCAAATAATTAAGAGCGCAGGCTTCTTCATTATGTTGCCTTTTGCCCGGCGCATTCACCCGCAAGATAGCCCGTAGAAAACGCCTGCTGCAGGTTATACCCGCCGCTTGTGCCCCTTCCTTCTATGGCCTCACCGGCAAAATACAAACCGGGGATTAATCTTGACTCCATTGTGCGCGGATTTATCTCTTTTCTTGATATTCCGCCTTCGGTTGCCATTGCCTCATCTATCGGCAAGCTGCCTGTGACAGTCAGCGGAAACGCTTTAAGCATATCTATTATAGATACGCGCTCCTTTTTGCTTATTTGATTTGCGCATTTTTTCGGAGATATTTTTAATAACGATAAAAAAACCTCCGTCATTCTTTTGGGCAGCATATCCTGTATAATGTTTTTAATGTGTACGCTGCCGGCAGTTGTAATTTTATCTATCATATATTTATTCAGGTCTTCTTTATTAAGCCCGGGGCTAAGGTCAATGACAATCTCAATATCTTTATGCATGCCAAGGGCGGATATGATACAGCTGCTCATATCCAGGACAAGCGGGCCGGATATGCCGAAGTGGGTAAATATTATTTCTCCGTTATCGGAAACGAATTTTTTATTATTGCGGTAAAATATAATCCGTATATTATCAAGTGATACGCCCTGTAAATCCCCAATCCACGATTCTTTGGCCTTAAGGGAAACCAGCGCCGGAACTAAAGATATTATAGCATGGCCGAGTGAATGGGCAATAAGAAAACCATCTCCTGTAGAGCCGGTTTTCTTGTATGAGGCGCCTCCTGTTGCAATGATTATTTTTTTTGCTTTAATCGAAATTCCGTTTTGCGCGGCAAGAGAGAAAACGCCTTCTTTTTTCTTGATATCAATTATGCGCGTATTATATATGATGTTTACGTTATTTTCACGGAGGCATTTTTCTAAAATAGCCAGAACAGAGGATGATTTGTCGGTAACGGGAAATACCCTGTCGTGGCTTTCTGTTTTTAATTTTAACCCGCAAGAAGCAAAAAAATGCATAAGGCTTTCATTTGAAAATACATGAAAGGCAGATCTTAAAAAATTTCCGGAAGACCCGAAATTTTTCATAAAAACATCCATGGGGGAGCTATTGGTAAGGTTGCACCTTCCGTTTCCGGTAAGTAAAAGCTTTCTGCCGAGTGAGGGGTTGCGTTCTATCAGCGCTACATCTTTATTGCCGCGGGCAGACCTTATAGCAGCCATGCATCCGGCAGGCCCGCCTCCTATAACGGCTATTTCGTACTGATTAGCCATATTCTTTGAGTTGCAATCCTTATGATTTTTTTATTCGTATCTTAACGCTTCGATTGGATTTAGCTGCGAGGCCTGTTTAGCCGGCCAAAGGCCGAATACCACGCCTATCGCCAGAGAAAAAGTCGTAGCAAGTACAATAGAGAATGTGGAAATCTTGACGGTCCAGCCCGCAAATAAAGTAATCAGCAAAGATATGCCGCTGCCTAATACTATTCCGCCCAGGCCGCCTAAAAGAGACATAAGCACGGCCTCGATAAGAAACTGAATCATTATATCGGTATCATTTGCGCCTATTGCCTTGCGCAGGCCTATTTCACGCGTACGTTCGGTTACTGATACGAGCATAATATTCATAATGCCTATACCGCCCACCAGAAGGGATATTGCCGCAATAGCGCCTAGTAAAAACGACATAGTCTTTGTCGTGGCTTCAAGCGTATCTTTTATATCCGACATATTGCGGATTTGAAATGAATCTTCCTCGCCCTTACCAAGGCGGTGCTGTTTTACAATAACGTTTGTTATGGATTCCGTAAGCGGCTCTATGCTTGCGGCATTCTGCGCTTCTACATAAATAGTATCGATATATTCTTTTCCGAGTAGCCTATACATAGCCGTAGTAACGGGAACAAGTATTATATCATCCTGGTCGTGAAAAGGAGAAGCGCCTTTAGAAGGCAATATGCCTACGACCCTAAAATTTATAAGATTTATTTTTATTGTTTCTCCGGTAGGATCAGCATCGCCAAAAAGTTCACGGGCAACCGTCGTACCCAAAACAACTTCCTTCTGCCTCATCTTTACTTCATAATCAGTAAAAAACCTTCCTATAACCGGTACCGAAGCCCGCATCTGGGCATAATCAACATCAACGCCCTGCACCTGCGTGTTCCAGTTTTTATTCCCGTATACAATTTGCGCGCGCCCGGATACTGTCGAGCTTATTCTTTTTACTTCGCTGCCGAGTTTTTTTATCGCTTCCACGTCCTGAAAAGTAAAGCGCATAACCGAACCTGATTCCATGCTGACACCATGAAACCTTGAGGAACCCGGGCGCACAACCAATAAGTTGGATCCTAAAGAAGCCAGCTGTGCTTCTATTGAAATCTTCGCTCCTTCTCCCAGCGCCAGCATTGCAATAACCGCAGCTACGCCTATGAGCACCCCTAAAATCGACAAAGCAGAACGCATCTTGTGGGCAATAGTCGCAAAAATCGCTTCCCTGAAATAATCCAGGAATTTAATACCATTTTCACCCTTCGCGGACATTGTCAGAAAATCACTTATAGCGTTATCCGGTAAGTGTTCAGCAGAAGCAGCAGCCTCTCTTTCTACGCCGCTGGCGTTATCGGAAATAATTTGACCGTCACGCATATAAATTATCCGCCTGGCATTTTCTGCTATCTCTTTTTCGTGTGTAACTATAACAACGGTCTTGCCTTCTTTGTTAAGGCGTTTTAATATCGATATGATTTCATCCCTGCTTTTTGAATCCAGATTGCCTGTAGGCTCATCTGCCATTATGATTACAGGTTCGTTTACCAGCGCCCGCGCTATGGCAACTCGCTGCTGCTGTCCGCCGGATAATTCGTTGGGGCGATGCAACTGACGGTCTTTAAGCCCTATCAATTCCAGTTTCTCCCTGGCTTTATCTTTAAGGCTGCGCTTGCCTGCATAGATAAGAGGCAGTTCTGTATTCTCCAAAGCGGTAATTCTGGGCAAAAGATGAAATTGCTGAAATATAAAACCTACAAACCTGTTTCTGATAACTGCCAGTTCTTTATCGGATAAACCTGTCAGGTTCCTGCCGCCCAGAAAATATTCTCCCGAATCCGGCCTGTCCAAAAACCCGAGGATATGCATAAGGGTAGATTTGCCGGAGCCTGAAGGCCCCATAATAGCCACCAGTTCCCCGGCACGGATTTTCAAAGAAATGCCCGCCAGGGCCTTTACTTCGGAGCTGCCCATTTGATATGTCTTGGTTATATTTTTAAGTTCTATCATGCAATTCAACCGGTTTATTTTTTATTGTTTCTTGAAGGCATAAATGGGTTAGTTCCGGCGCTGCTTTTGGGCAATTCATATTTTTTCGTTTTTACCATTATGGCATCGTCAGCTTTTATTCCTGAGATTACTTCTATATTTTTGCCGTCCGGAATGCCTAGTTTAACTTCCTGCCTGATAATTTCTTTATCACCTTTACGTTTTAGCGAAAGGTAGGCCTTGTCCTTTTCCCTGGTTACCGCTTCCGACGGAACAAGCAAGGCATCGGCCTTATTGTTTTTGATAAAATTTATCGTAGCATTCATTCCGCTGCGAAAAAAATCCGGCACTGTTTCCGGAACTAAATCCACATTATACATGGTTACGTTATTAACTGTTTCCGATTCATAGTATATGTGCCCTGTTTTTGCCTTTATGCTATTTTCCGGATAGGCGTCGATAGTTACAACCGCATCCTGCCCCAGCTTAATGCTGCCTATATCAGTTTCATCGACCTGTGCCCTGATAATTAACTGATCAGACAAAACCAGTACCGCATCACTCGTCGTCATAGTCTGGCCCGGCTGGGTCGTTGCCACTATTACTTCGCCGTCTATAGGTGAGATCAGCGGAATCGCTTTATATACCTGCTGCCAGTATTTTAAAACTTCTTCGCCCTGCCCCCGGGCGGCATCCAGAAGAGCCGCTCGTTCGGTCGAGCTCATCCATACGAGCGTCTGCCCTTTTTTAACATACTCGCCCTCCCGGACAAGCACTTCTTCTATCCTGCCGTTTACCGGAGGCTTTACCTCCAGCCTGTTCTTCGGCAGTATTGTCCCTGTAGTAGAAATAATATCCTGGACGCTGCCTACGACCGGTTTTACTTCTATGGTTACTTCTACGTTAGATGCTTTGCCTTTTACCCTGTACTGAAAAAGGGCGGCGGCAACCACTAACATAACAATGCCTATCGTTATTTTTAATTTTTTATTGCGCATATTCCAATGTCTCTCCTTTCGCCTGAACCCAGCTTGCTTCGGCGCTAAGCGCGTCAAACTGGGATTCCAGGTAAGCTTTTTTGGCGCTGACCAAGTCATTTTCTATGATAATCCAATTATCGAAATTTATAAAACCAGTGGAATACTGGGCTTTGGCAATATTAGAACGTTCTTGAGCAGCCAGAAGCGTTTTGTTCTGCACGCCTACCATATCCATGGCATCCTGCAACTTAATCCATGTCTGTTCAAGGCTTACTATAGCTGCGTCTCTCGTACTTTTTTCGTCAGCCTCGGCCTGATTATATGCGGCGCGCGCTTTTTTTAATTGAGCTGTTCTTAGCCCGCCTTCGAATATAGGCATGCTTAAACTTACCCCCATATTCCATTGATTATTCCGCGGCGGCCACTGTGAACTGTTTTTGCTTAAAGCCCCTGTGCCGGAAAGTTCCGGGGAAAAATTACCATATGCGGATTTGATATCATATGATGCGGCATTTTTCTTGAAATCCGCTTGTAATATCGACGGGTTATCCGCGATCAAAGCTATAAAATCGGGCTTATCCTTAGGGCAGTCTTTTACCGTAAAATCTCCTTCTGCCAAAACCTGGCTGAATTGTTCCCGCCCCATTTCTTTTAAAAGCTGCACCTGCGCGTATTCTATGCTTCTTTTTGCCTGCGATAGCCCGAAATTGGCCTGGGCCATGTTTGCTTCGGCAGTCAATAAGGCGCCGCGATGTTCAAGCCCGGACATATACTGCAGTGTTATCAGCATAAGATTATCTCTTCTTATCTTGACTATTTCTTCGGCTACGCGCATCAATTCCTGCGCTGTCAAAAGGTTTACAAAAGCGCTGCGCAGATTAAAGCGCACCTGAAAGGAAGTAAACCTGTATGCTTCCTTGGCAGCTTTTACATTCTCCGATGCTGCCTTCGTATCGTTTATAGTTTTAAAACCGTCGAAAATCAGCTGGCTTCCGGATGCGCCGTATGAGTAGGCATCACTCTTGGAGCTTGAAGTTGCAGTACTTGCCTCTGCTTTGGAGGCGCTTACAGTGCCGCTGGCTTGAGGAAAAAGGGCGCTGGCGGTAATATCTTTTGCTGCCATTTCCTGCTTTATACTCTCAAGGGCAGAAATTAGGTCGGGGTTATTTTTCTGGGCTTCCTTGACGCAATCTTCCCAGGTAAGCATTTCCTCTGCATGCGCTGCCTGAGTAAACAGGCAGAATAATAATGCAATAAGAAATATATTTTTTGCTTTGTTCATATTACATTTTCTACCGGAAGAACAAATGCTTTGATTCCTTCTTTTGCTAGGGTCTTACGCAACCGGCTTACACAATCCGATAATTGTTTGGCCTGGCTGTCTTCGCATACAACAGCCAATACATTGTTTTCTCCCGGCCAGATATTTGTCCCAAGGTGAGGTTCGCTCAATTGCCCCTTGCCAAGCACTCTCTGCCATTTCGTATAGTACTCCAGCCCGCAGCTGGATAACAATTCCATTACCTCTTCATCAATAGCGATATTATAAGCAATAAGCACAAGTTTCATTTTTTCTTCACCTTCGCTTCCAATATAGCATACAAAACAGGCACAAGCACTAAAGTTATCAATGTCGATACCGAAAGCCCGCCTACCATGCTTATGCCCAAAGGCCTCCATAGCTCAGAACCCTCTCCTCTGCTTAAGGCAAGCGGACACATGCCTGCCAAAGTCGTTATTGTAGTCATTAAAACCGGGCGAAGCCTGTTTTGTCCGCCTTTCGTAATTGCATCATACACCGATAATCCCCTGGCGCGCAAAATATTTATATAATCTACTAACACTATAGCGTTGTTAACAACTATACCGACGAGCATTATAAGCCCTATAAAAGAAATCATGCTTAAGGCTATTCCGCCGAAGAAAAGCCCAAAGGCGACACCGGTAAACGCGAATGGCACCGAAAACATGACTATAAACGGATCAAGCAGCGATTCAAATTGCGCGGCCATAACCATATATACAAGTATGATGCCGAGTAAAAACAACATGAACAAATCCCTGAATGATTTTATCTGTTCTTCCACATCGCTTCCCAGGTTTATGGTTACATCTCCGGGAATATTCATCTTATTTATGTATTTCTTCACATCTTTTGCAACGTCGCCCATGGAACGTTTAAAAACATTGGCATCCACAGTTATTATACGCTCCTGATTTTGCCTCTCTATCTGTATGGGGCCTGTTCTATAAACAACCTTGGCAACATTTTTTAATCTTATGAGCCTGCCCGATACTGAAGTGATGGGAATATTTTCTATATCGGAAATGCTCCTGCGGTCTGAATCCTTAAGCCGCAGAAATATATCATATTCATCGCCGCCTTCCCGGTATTTGGTCGCAGTCTTGCCATAAAAATAAGTTCTCATAGTATCAGTGATCTGCGCTATGCTTAAACCTAAAGACGCGGCCTTTGTCCTGTCGACTTCAATTTGAAGCTCGGGTTTTCCTAATTCACGGGAAATTGTAACATCTACTGCGCCCTTTATATTGTTAAGAGCGTCCCGTATTCTATATGCGATTTCGTCCGTCTTTACAAAATCATGCCCCAGGATTTCTACGGATATGGGCTTGCCGCCG
>JAFGKX010000089.1 GCA_016928375.1 Candidatus Omnitrophota bacterium
GTAACAGTGCAGGTATTTATAATACACAAATCAGCGGGATTATGCGGGCTTGCCTCTTTTAATCCAACACTATGCAGCTGCTCGCGCATAAGCTGAGTTTCGTACTGGTTTACTTTACAGCCAAGCGTATAAATTTTAAAACAACTCATGCGTTATTACCGAAACAGCAAAAATACATGCTGTATCCACCCTTAATACGACCTGGCCTAAAGACACGGGGACAAAGCCTGCGTTCATTGCATCGCTGATTTCCTTTGAAGTAAAATCGCCTTCAGGGCCTATCAGCACTATCGCTGATTCTGCTTTTAATCCGGACAACACATCTTTAATGGGCCTTGCATTGTCTGTCAAACAGGAAATCAATTTTATTTTATAATGCCCGGAATCGCATATAACCTTGTCAAACCTTTTAACCTCCGGTACATTAAGAATTTCGCTTCTCCCGCTTTGCTTGGAAGATTCTTTTGCTATTTTCCGCCATCTATCAGCCTTTGCCTTTGCTTTCTTTTCATCCAATTTAACTTCGGTTCTCGAGGTTATCATAGGAATCAAATCTTTAACTCTTAATTCCGAGGCCTTCTGGACTATGTAATCCATTTTATCCAGCTTGGGCATTGCGCACGCCAGCGCAATATCGGGTATGTTTATACCGGATTTTTCTTTTGATTCAATAACTGCCGTTATTTTATCTTTATCCATTTTTTCAACCCTGCATATATATTTAAATCCTTCGCCGTCAAGCCCTATGAATTTGTCTTCCAATTTTAACCTTATTACATCCCTTATGTGATGCGCTTCCTCGCCAATTATAACCAGGGCATTGCCGCTTATGTTCCTTTTTTCTATAAAAAATCTTCTCATTTTACCTTTCCTGCAACAGCTATCTTATATATCCTGTTATAGTCTTTACCAATATGTGAACGCCCAGGGAGAACAACACAATTCCCGCTGCCTTTTGAAGCCATACATATATATTTTCGTTCCGCAGTATTTTAAGTTTGGTAACCAATCCTGCGCCCAGGCTTAAAAAAATCAAAGGCGAGATAATGGTGCCTAATCCAAAGCAAAGCATCAGCACAATACCCTGATAAAACCGCACTGAAATCATGGATATGTACGAGATAATACCTATTAATGGTATGCACGGAAAAAGGCCTATGACAAGGCCTAAAATAATTATGCTTTTTTTGTCTTTGTTTAAAAAAACATCCTGCATCTTAAGGCAATATTTCGAATGCGTATTTTTTCCTATTACAACCAACAGCCCTAAAAGGCATATAAATAATCCGCCTATAATCCATATCACAAAAGAAGATTTCTGCCAGTAATACCCCTGATAGAGGCTGCTGCCTATCAGGCCTGCGGACATTCCAAGCAGCGCATATACGAATATCCTGCTTGCGGAAAACAATAGCCAGCTTATAAGCGCGCCTTTGGGAGATTTTTTTAAGGCCGTTATATAAGATATCAGAATAGGCCCGCACGTAGCAAGGCAAGGCCCTGTGCCGAATATTATCCCTGTCAAAAAAAGGTTTATTGATATTTTTATCATTTTTCTCCGAAAATTTCAGCTGTAAAAATAAATATGTCGCATTTTCCGCTTTTCCAGGCATTTTCCGCAAGCCCTGCTTTATGCGCGCATAGGTTATTCATAAATGTTTCTCTGTCCCACCCTGTTTCTGTAGCAACCTGCGGTAAAAATACACCGCTTCTGAAACCGCTCCGTACTAATACGCCATGCTTTCCCATAATTATCTTCGAAGGATCTGTTATTTGCTCCATAGGCGAGAGCACTGATATTTCTATATCGATATCTTTCAGCTCATTGGCGCTTACCGGAGAAAATCTGGGGTCTTGCGTCGAAGATTCTATAGCCATATCCCGTATAGTAAGATACAACGGGCCCTGGCCTACCATATTTCCTATGCAGCCTCTTAGGTCACCATGTTTATGCAGTGTAACAAAAGCGCCTAGGTTATTATTTAGCGCAGGGTCATCTTCCTTAAACTCCGAAATTTTGCCATTCTTAATATAGCCTTCCAAAGTTTGTCTGGCTATTTCAAGCAAGCGTTTTTTCTGCTTAGCATTAAGTAATCCTTCCATTTGTTTCTCCTTGTCTATCTGCGGCCTTACGGCTCGTGATTTATATATTGCTGCTGCGCAATATCCGACAACCGCGTTTTTATCAATCCCTCGACGGGCTCGGGATTGACCCTGAGCGAAGTCGAATGGGTCAAACGTCGTATCTGCCGAAGTCGCGTATTTTACTACTTTTAATTCATTCGCGCCCAAATTTTTGGCAGCCATCATAACGCCTATCATGCCTGTTGCGCCGCACGGAACCTCAGCGGCGGACAAAGACAAAAATTCGGTAAATAAAATATCAGGCTGCAGTTTTTCCATTTCTTTTATGGTTATGCCGTCGATATTTTTGGCTGCTCGTTCCGGATTATAATGAGACATGTCAGTGCTTACTACCATAAGAACTTTCTTTTTTGCTGATCTTGCGATATCTGTAAGCGCGTCTCTAAGCAGCAGGCAGTTATCATAAGAAAACTCTCCGGTAAGAATTACGGCTATTTTAGAATCCGGGAGCGCGCTCTGGATAAACGGTATTTCCACCTCGGCAGAATGCTCACTCGCAAATACTTGTTTATTATATGATATATTTTTATTATAACTCAGAAGATTTGCGGTAATTTCTTTGTCTATAGCTATTTTACCCAGGGGCGTTTGATACAAATCTTTATCCAGAACAGCCAACCCTTTAAGACTCACTCTGTGGCTGGGGCCTATAATTATAACAGTATCAAATTTACCGCCTTGTATAAGCTTTATACCATATCCGGCAATATGCCCGGAATATTCATAGCCTGCGTGCGGCAGAATAAGGGCTATTATTTCACCATTTATCGGATCAGGATTTGCCGAGTCGATAAAATCACTCACAACGGTTTTTAATTTTTTCAGATCCGCAGGATAAAAGCTGCCTGCTACCACAGGCTGCTTTGTTTCTTCGGCAAATGCTAATGTAAATATGGTGTTCGTCATTGCTAGGAGCGCCAGCGACGAAGCAATCTTTAAGCATGAGATTGCTGCCTGCCTGCCGGCAGGCAGGCGCTTCATTCGTAATGATGTGCCGGTTAATTTTCCCATACGCCTTCTATTTTCTCTTTGCAATGCCTGCATCTTCCATTATCTATCTTATATGAAACAACAGTATATCCCATTCTTTCTATTATCGTGTTTTTGCATTTCGGACAATATGTATTTTCTGCCGCACTGCCAGGGACATTGCCTATATAAACATATTTTAATCCTGCGTTCACGGCTATTCTTCGTATTTTTTCCAGAGTGCTTACGGGAGTAGGCGATAAATTAGTCAATTTATAGGTGGGCCAGAACCTGCTTATATGCAAAGGTACGGACGAACCAAGATTATCATTTATCCATTTACAGGTTTCTGCGGCGTATTCGTCATCATCATTTAAGGTTGGCACCACCAAATATGTTATCTCAAGCCAAATACCCTGTTCCTTTAATATCTTGAGGGTCCTCAATACATCAGCGCGGCTGCCCAGGCACATTTGTTGATAAAATTTATCGGAACCTTTTAAATCGACATCAGCCGCATCCAGGTGTTTGCAAAGTTCTCTCAGCGGCTCCTCATTTATAAAACCGGCTGTATGCATAATATTTTTTATTCCTTTAGCCCTGGCCATCTTTGCGGTATCAAGCATATATTCATAAAATATAGTTGGTTCAGAATACGTGTACGCTATTGTCTTGCATTTACTTTCCGCTGCCAACTTAATTATACCATCAGGCAATACTGTATCCGTCGGTATATCTTCCGGAGATGCCTGTGATATCTGCCAGTTCTGGCAAAACTTACAGGCCAAATTGCACCCTGCGGTGGCTATCGAGAATGCCTCTGTGCCGGGATAAAAATGAAACAGCGGTTTTTTCTCTATCGGGTCTATATGCATTGCAACAGGCTTTCCGTACGACAGCGTATGCAGAGTACCGTTTTGATTTTCTCTGACACGGCAAAACCCGCGCTTTCCTTGCGCAATTACACATCTACGCGGGCATAATCCGCACCGGACAGCATTATTATCCAGTTTCGCGTAATACATCGCCTCTTTCAAAGGCTTTATATCGTGTTTTTTAAAAAATGCGGAAGAATAACCAGGAAAAATTTGGGAAAAACCAATTAATATTGCAAGAATAGCGATAGGTAATATTGTGTGGTATTTTCTACTCATGATTATATGCGATTTTACATACGAACCCGGAGCAACTACATACATCTCCAGGCGGGTGGCTTTGGACGGAGCGCCTCACCGCCCGCAATGTTAGTGAGGACGGCGGGGTTGTTCAAAGACAGGACCCGCAAAATATGGTGGAGCTGAAGGGGTTCGAACCCTCGACCTCCTGGGTGCGATCCAGGCACTCTCCCAACTGAGCTACAGCCCCATATTATATGCTAATTTTTTCAGTCTCTTGGGGCCAACTGCCCGCCGAAGGCGGGTCCGCCTACGGCGGAAGCTA
>JAFGKX010000090.1 GCA_016928375.1 Candidatus Omnitrophota bacterium
CTTCGCCCCTCCGGGGCTCGCAATGACGATGAAGGAATTGTTGTTCGGAGAATGAGGCATAGGCTAACTTAAGCCCTTCATAAAAACTAAATTTTGGGCTGCAGCCTATCTGTTCTTTTATTTTAGAGATATCGGCAAGTGTGCGCCTTATATCTCCCTGGCGGGATGATTCGTAAACAGGAAGGATATTTTTGTTTGTAATTTTGCTAAGGGCATCAACTATATCAAGGATGCTGGTTTCAGTGCCGGAGCCCACGTTGAGTATTGAGCATTGGGTATTGAGTATTGAGGTAGCAGCGAGAATGTTTGCGTTAACAACATCATCCACATAAACAAAGTCGCGCGATTGCCTGCCGTCACCGTGCACAGTAGGGCTTTTGTCATTTAATGTAAAATCTATAAATTTTCGTATAACACCTGCATATTCGTCATTCAAGTCCTGTCTTGGCCCAAATACATTGAAATATCTTAAAGACACGGTTTCTAAGCCATAGTTTTTGCTAAATATGCGGCAATAATATTCTCCCGCAAGCTTATTTAAAGCATAGGGTGAAATCAGTAAAAGTTCATCCGTTTCTTTCTGCGGAAAAGAAACTGCCTCGCCGTAAATCGCGCTTGATGAAGCAAACACAAAACGCTTTATTTTACACTGCCTTGCCGCTTCAAGCATGTTCACTGTGCCGTCTATATTTACCGCGTTGTATTCATGCGGCTGATCCAAAGACACGGGCACGCTTTTTAACGCTGCCTGGTGGAATACGTAGTCCATACCATCACAGGCTTTGAGGCATGTGGAGTAATCGCGGATGTCGCCACGGATGAGCTCAAAAGAGATTGCTTCGTCCCCCTCGCTTTTGCTCGGGGTCCTCGCAATGACGGAAGGACGCTCCTCGCAATGACGGACAAAAGAAAGATTCTCTTCTTTGCCCCCGGAAAAATTATCCAGTATACGGACAAAGTGGCCTTCCTTGAGCAGACGCTCTGCTATATGGGAGCCTATAAATCCGGCTCCTCCGGTTACTAAGAATTTCATTTATTTTTTCTTAATTATTTTTTCTTGTTCTTTTTTCTTCTTAATAATGCGTAGCCTGCTAAGCCTGTGCCCAGCAACGCGATTGTCGCAGGTTCAGGATTATGCTTTACCTCTACGCCTGTAGTTACAACCTCACCATCTGTGCCCGGCGCAGGATTTGTTGTGCCGCCATAATAACCTGCAGCGCCGCTGCCGCTTCCGCTGCCGCTGCCGCTTTCCAAACACCCTGACAGCAGCATAGCTGCCATTACCGCAATCATTAACAACTCTGTTCTGTTTCTCATGCTTTTCTCCCTTTCTTATTTGTATTCACTGTATTCGTGAACATATCTATATAGATACTGGGGTAGATGATACTCTACATTAGTCATTACTGCCCCGATAATTTTTGCGCCTGCCTGTTTAAGCCTGCTTTCCGTATGATGCACAAGCCCGCGCTGGGTCCTGCCTGCCTGCACAACCAGTATAACCGCGTCTGTCATTGGCCCGAGTATACAGGCATCAGTCAAAGGCATTACAGGCGGTGAATCGATAAGTATATAATCGAATTTTTCTTTAAAAGACGCCATTAAACTCTGCATCTTTCTGGAATTCAGCAGTTCCGACGGATTTTTTGGCACAGGGCCTGATAAAAGAATGCTTAGGTTATCGATACCCGGGCTTACAAGTGCCGAATCCAGCGCCACATCTTTACTTAATATGTCGGATAATCCTGGGTGCGAATGAAACCCAAGATACCTGGCAACTTTGCCTTTACGCATATCAGCGTCTATTAAAAGAATGGATTTGTTATTCAGGTCATGCGCCATGGTAATAGCAAGGTTTACGCTTGTTACGGTTTTTCCTTCGCCGTTTATGGAGCTTGTAATCAGAAAGGTCTTGTAATTATTGGAAGATTTCAACGATTGAATATTCGTCCGCAATATCTTATACTGCTCTCCTATGGGCAAAGCCGGGTCATGAAACGATACTATGTGCTCGTTTATGCCGGTGTTTTCCATCTTTTTTACGACATATTGTATCTCCGGCTTTTTTTGTATGCGCGCAATGCGCTCATCGCTTACTTTTTTAAGCGCTTCAGTAATTCTACCCATCGATTATTCTCCTTGTTATTAACTATATGCTATCAGCTATGGCTTGCGGGCTTATATCAAGCGATGACGCCCCTCTAACATCCATAAAATCTCTTATTGTTTCATCCGCTATGCTGACTGTAATATTTTCCGTTTCGTATAAAAGGCCGTTTATCAACGCATTGTGGCAGGCCAGGTTTATTAAGCGGGGTATCCCGTTTGAATATTTATGTATTTCCTCTATAGCGCCTTGCGTAAAAATATCCGCTTTTTCATTACCGGCTTTTCTCAACCTGTGTTTTATGTATTCTTCGGTTTCTCTGTAGCTCAACGGCTCAATATGATAGTTAAGCACTACTCTCTGCCTGAACTGCTCTAATCGCGGAAGCAATAGTTTTTTTCTTAATTCCGGCTGGCCTATCAATACTATCTGTATAAGCTTTTCCCGCTCTGTCTCAAAATTAGACAGCATGCGCACCTCTTCTATGACTGAAGGGGTTAAATTCTGCGCCTCGTCTATGATAACGACTACATTCGTATCATTTGACGCCTGCTTTACAAGATATTTGTTTAAAGCTGAAAGAATATGCGTCTTGGAATTAGACCTGTATTCTATGCCTAAATCTTCCAATATGGTTGTCAAAAGCTCCTTTTTGCTAAGATGCGTATTTAAAACAAGCGCTATCCTGGTCGCAGGATCCAGTTTATTTATCAGCGCCCTGCAGACAGTGGTTTTACCGGAACCTATCTCCCCTGTAATTACAACAAAACCGCTTCGCTGGCTTATCGCAAGTAAAATACAGTTAAGCGCCTCCTCATGCTTTGAGCTGGGATAGAAAAATTTTGAATCCGGGGTCATGTTAAACGGCTTATCTGTCAATTGATAAAATTTTTCGTACATATTTTTATCCTATCATAAAGTTAATTATTATAACTATAAGCAGGACTATGCCGCCTGCTACGGATACGGTGGTCATTTTTGTGTGGCGCTGCTTTTGATGTTTCAAATCTTCCTGCGTAATGATTTTGGATATAGCGCCCAGTATAGGCAGGTTCAGCGCTGCCTTTGCCTCATCTACGCCCAGAAAAGACTGGTCGAACATCTCGACAGAAAACACAAAGCCCATGCCTATACACGCGCCTAAAAACATTGCCATAAAAAGCACTGCCACTTTATTGGGTTTTATGGGCTTTAACGGCAGCCTTGCGGGATCAAGTATTGTGTATCTTGTGCCTTCTTTTGATGCCTCGAGGCTTTGGGTTATTTTCGCTGTTTCAAGCCGCTCCAATAACATATTGTATAATTTTTGGTTTACGCCTGCGTCGCGCGCAGCTACATTGTCTATTCTTTCAAGTAAAAGCAGTTTATATAATTTTTCATTTGTCGCGCCTGAAAGCTTGGTCCTGTTTACTCCGTCTTCTGCTATTTTAGGATTCGTTGTTAATAATTCTTCTTTCAATCC
>JAFGKX010000091.1 GCA_016928375.1 Candidatus Omnitrophota bacterium
AAAAAGGCCCAGAAAAAAATAGCAAGGAAATAAAAAATGAGCAGGTCGATTAAAAAAGGTCCGTACGTAGACGAAAACATAATGGAAAAGATAGAAAAAATGCAGAAGTTCGGGGATAAGAAGCCCATAAAAACCTGGTCAAGGCGTTCGACTATTATTCCGGAATTTATAGGGTATACCTTTTCCATACACAATGGGAATAAATTCATTTCTGTTTATGTAACCGAAAATATGGTAGGGCATAAATTGGGCGAATTTTCTCCGACAAGGACATTCAGAAAACACGGCGCGCATACTGAAAAAACAGCAGCGCTTAAATAGTCTATAGCTGAGAGGTTATTATATAAAATGATAGCAAAAGTAAGAATAAAATATTTAAAAATTTCGCCCAGAAAATTAAGGCTTGTTCTGCCTTTGATAAGAAAGAAAACTGTGCCGGTGGCGCTCTCGATACTGGATAATACGAATAAAAAAGCAGCGGGTATGGTTTATAAAGCTTTAAGTTCGGCTGTTGCTAATGCAAAAAGGTTCCCTAACATAAACGAAAACCAGCTGTTTGTTTCCGAGGTCTTTGCCGACGGCGGGCCTATAATGCACAGATTCAGGGCGCGCTCAATGGGTATGGCAAACGAAATAAAGAAAAGAACAGCGCATTTAACCATAGAACTTGATACTTTGGTTCCGGTCAAGGCCAAGGCCGCGCCGGCAGCAAAAAAAGTTAAAAAAGTTGCGAAAACCGCAAAAGTTACAAAGAAGGAGTGATATAAGTGGGACAGAAAGTTCACCCATACGGATTAAGGCTTGGATATATAAAAAACTGGAAATCAAGGTGGTTTTCCAGGGCTAAGGATTTTGCAGCCCTGCTTAACGAAGATATTAAAATAAGAACCTACATCAAGAAGCAATACGCTGCTGCAGCAATATCCTGTGTAGAGATTGAAAGGGCAAGCGACAGAGTCAGGGTTATAATAAACAGCGCCAGGCCTGGGATTATAATCGGCAGGCGCGGCCAGGATATAGACAGGCTGAGGCAGGATTTGTCCAAAATGACCAATAAGGATGTGTATATAGATATCAAGGAAATAAAAGATCCGCAGACAGACGCTCAGTTGATAGCGGAAAATATCGCTTTTCAGATGGAAAAAAGAATAGGCTTCAGGCGCGCGATGAAGAAATCAGTTCAACTGGCTATGGAACACGGCGCAGAAGGCGTTAAAATAAGATGTTCAGGCAGGCTTGACGGTATTGAACTTGCCCGTTCCGAAGTTTACAAAGAAGGAAAAGTGCCGCTTCAAACGCTCAGGGCTGATATAGATTATGGGTTTACCGAAGCGCTTACAGGGTATGGATTGATAGGGGTAAAGGTATGGCTTTATAAAGGTGAAGTGTTGTTGGATAAAAAACTTAAGGCCGAGAACCGAAAACCGGCAGTAGAAAATAAACAGCAGACAACTGCATCAAAGGAATAAAAAATGGCATTAATGCCCAAAAGAGTAAAATATAGAAAATCCCAGAGGGGCAGAAGAAAAGGTATTGCAATTGCAGGCAGTAAAGTAGCCTTCGGAGAATATGGGCTGCAGGCTTTGGGCAATGCCTGGCTAAAAAATACTCAGATAGAAGCAGCAAGAGTTGCTATAAGCCGCCACATAAGAGGCGGAGGAAAATTGTGGCTTAGGGTTTTTCCGGATAAGCCTGTCAGCAAAAAACCCGCTGAAACCAGAATGGGTAAAGGAAAAGGCATGACTGAATTCTGGGTGGCAGTTATAAGAAAAGGAAGAATAATTTTTGAAATAGGCGGTGTACCCGAGCAGATAGCAAGAGGCGCATTCAGGCTGGCAGCTGCGAGGATGCCGTTTAGAACCAGATTTATCGGAAGAAGGCATATATAAATTATGAAAACAGCAGATTTAAGAAATATGAACCGGGACGAACTGATCGCTAAACAGATTTCCCTAAAAGAAGAACTTATGAATTTTCGATTTCAGGCGAAGATGGGCAAGCTGGATAAGCCGTCAAAAATATCTCAGGCAAGAAAAGACATAGCGAGAATTTTAACAATTTTGAAAGAGGCAAGCCATGCAAAACAAACCAAATCTCAAAAAGCCTAAGACCAAAATAGGCATTGTAGTAAGCGATAAAATGCAGAAAACTGCAGTTGTAAAATTAGTCAATTTTACCACTCATCCGCTGTATAAAAAGGTTATAAGGCAGAGGAGAAAGGTAAAAGCGCATAATCCTGAAAACATAGCAGCTAAGATCGATGATAAAGTAAGGATAATGCCGTGCCGGCCTTTGTCCAAAGATAAGAGATACAGGATTATAGAGGTAATAAAATGATACAAATAAGGTCCATGCTGGAAGTAGCGGATAATACCGGTGCCCGCGTTGTGAGATGTATCGGAGTTATTCACAGGTCAGGTAAAAAATATGCCGACGTAGGGGATGTTGTGTCAGGCAGCGTTCGGGAGGCAACTCCTAATGCCGCTATAAAAAAAGGCGAAAAAGTAAAAGTAGTCATAGTCCGCACCCATAATCCCATAAGAAGAAGCGACGGATCATATTTGAGATTTGACGGAAATGCCTGCGTTATTATCGATGCGCAGAATGAACCGCGCGGAACAAGGGTATTTGGCCCGGTAGCAAGAGAGCTCAGGGATAAAAATTTCACCAAAATAGTTTCGCTTGCGCCGGAGGTTATATAAGAATGAAGATAAGAAAAAACGATAATGTAAAAGTAATGGCCGGTAAGGACAAAGGCAAGAGCGGCAAGGTGCTTAGTGTGCTGCCCAAGAAAAACAAGGCCCTGGTAGAGGGTATAAATTTTGTTAAACGGCATACGCGCAAAAGGCAGCAGGATGGCCAGGGCGGGATAGTGCAGAAAGAAGCTCTTATACATATTTCCAACCTGCAGCTTGTATGCCCCAGATGCGCTAAACCCACAAGAGTAGGTTTTACAATTTTAAGCGACGGTAAAAAGTCGCGTATATGCAAAAAATGCGAGGAGTTATTGTAATATCATGACGCCGAGATTATTGGAAAAATACAGAAACGAAGTTACGCCAGCCGTGATGCAGAAATTTGGGTATAAGAACCGGTTTCAGGTGCCCCGGATAAAGAAGATAGTTATCAATATGGGAATAAACGCCGCTACACACGATATGAAGCTTGTCGAGGCGGCGCAAAAAGATATGACCGCAATTGCCGGACAGAAGGCTGTTATTACAAAAGCTAAAAAGGCAATTTCTAATTTTAAAATAAGAAAAGGCCTTCCTGTGGGCTGTATGGTTACCTTAAGGCGCGCAAAGATGTACGAATTTTTAGACAGGCTGATCAATGTGGCAATACCGAAGATAAGGGATTTTAGGGGAGTTCCTCCGGGCAGTTTTGATCATCATGGCAATTATACCCTTGGCCTCACGGAACAGGCCATATTTCCGGAAATAGAGGCGGATAAGATTACAAAAACGCAGGGTATGGACATAACTATAACTTTTACAATTACAACGAAAGAAGTGGCTTACGAAGTATTGAAACTTTTGGGAATGCCATTCAGAGAGGCGTAATATGGCAAAAAAATGTCTTATAGAAAAATGTAAAAGGCCCCCGAAATTTAAAGTAAGGGCATATAACAGATGCCAGAGATGCGGCAGGCCGAGGGCATTTATAGGAAGATTTAAATTGTGCAGAATATGCTTCAGGGAGCTTGCCTCGCGCGGTGAAATACCCGGCGTTACGAAAGCAAGCTGGTAATTAGTCGATAGTCAATAATCAACGGCTGATAGCAGATATTAGAGAAAGAGGAATATAATAATGAGTATAGCAGATCCAATTGCAAATTTTTTGACATTAATAAGAAATGCGTCCAGCGCCAAACAAGATATCGTAGACTGCCCTTCTTCCAGGACGAAAGAGGCAATAAGCCAGATGCTTAAAATAGAAGGGTTTATAAAAAATTTTAAAAAAATAGACGATAAAAAACAAGGCGTTATAAGGATTTATCTTAAATACGGCAAAGGCAAAGAAAAGCCGCCTGTTATAACCAATCTCCAGAGAGTTTCAATGCCAGGCAGAAGGGTTTATAAAAAGGTCGATGAAATAAAATCGGTATTCGGCGGCATAGGCATAGCCATTATATCTACATCTAAAGGCCTTAAAACAGACAAAGAGTGCAGGGAAGCCGGCATAGGCGGCGAGGTTCTCTGCAGAATCTGGTAGGATAAAAACATGTCAAGAATAGGAAAAAGACCGATAACGATACCGCAGGGCGTAAAGGCCGAAAAAAAAGATACCGCAATTTTTGTAGAAGGCCCGAAAGGCAAACTCAATTATAATTTGCCTACAGGAATCAGCTTTGAAATCAAAGACAAACAAATAGTAATTACAAGGTCAGGCAACGACAAAAAACAGAAATCCTTTCATGGGTTAGCGAGGGCTCTTATCGCCAATATGATAAAAGGTGTTACTGAAGGATTTACCAAAGAGCTTGAAATAGTAGGTGTCGGATTCAAAGCCCAGATTTTGGGTAAAAAACTTGTACTGAACCTCGGATTTACGCATCCGATAGAGTATAATATTCCGGAAAGCATTACTATGGAAGTCCCGATTCCCACAAAGGTTATCATAAAAGGGTTTGATAAGCAGCTTGTCGGAGAAGTTGCTTCGGAAATAAGAGATTATTACAGGCCTGAGCCGTATAAAGGCAAGGGCGTAAGATATGCCGGCGAATATGTGAGAAAGAAAGTCGGAAAGACAGTAGCTTAATTGGTAGATAGTCGATGGCCTTATAGCCTATAGAAAGAATAAAAATGAAAATTACAGGAAGAAAAAAAAGATATTTAAGAGGGAAGAAAAAATTGCTGGGTACTGAAAAAAGGCCCAGGCTTTGCCTGTACAGAAGCTTAAACAATCTTAATGCGCAGCTTGTGGATGATGTTTCCGGAAAGACGCTGTTGTCGGTTTCTACCCTAGACAAAGACATCAAGAAAAACTTCAAATCCTGCGGAACTGTTAAGGCTGCTGCGGTATTAGGCGAGCTCTTTACGCAAAAGGCAAAACAGGCTAACATAACGCAGGTCAGGTTTGACAGAAGCGGTTATCTTTATCACGGCAGGGTAAAGGCATTTGCCGAAACCTGCCTTAAGCAAGGAATGAAATTTTAGGAGGAAATGTTTTGGATAGAAAAAATCAGAGAGATTCTAGAAATATGGGTTTTAAGAAAAAAGTTGTCGGCAAAACCGATGATAAAGGTGCAAAATCAGCGTCGCCCCAGAGTTTAAAAGAAGCATATAAAGATATGCGCCCTGTGGAAAATGATTTCGAGAAGGTTATAAGCATAAACCGCACGACAAAAGTTACAAAAGGCGGAAAGAAACTTAGTTTCAGCGCCCTGGTTGTAGCCGGAAACAGGAATGGCAGAGTGGGCTGTGGGTTCGGAAAAGCGAATGAAGTTCCGAATGCCATAAAAAAGGGTATAAGCGACGCAAAAAAGAATATGATAAATGTCCCGATGAGAGGTACGACCATACCCCATGAAATTATCGGTAAATACGGCGCCGCAGTCGTATTTTTAAGGCCTGCAGGCGAAGGAACCGGTGTTATAGCAGGTAATATCATAAGGGCAGCATGCGAAGGGGCCGGGATTAAGGATATATTAACTAAGTGCATGAGATCGCAGACCCCGTCAAATATATTAAAAGCAACTTTCGATGGATTCAAAAAATTACGGTTTAAAAATGAGTTACTGGAACACGAACCACAGGAAACAGAAGTAAAAGAGATTAAAAATGAAAATCAATAATTTAAGGCCTGCAAAAGGGGCTAGGACTCCGAAGAGAAGAAAAGGCAGGGGCATAGGTTCCGGCCTGGGTAAAACCGCAGGCAAGGGCCATAAGGGCCAGCAATCAAGAACCGGCTCCAAGCAATACTTCGGATTCGAGGGCGGCCAGATGCCGCTTATACGCCGCATGCCGAAGGTTGGATTTACTTCTCAGAAGAGATTCAGATTTTCGATTGTCAATCTGGAAAGCCTAAATGCTTTTAAGGGCGATACGCTGGTTAATCCGTCGCTGCTTTCCCAGAAGAATCTTATACCGAACGCGAAAATCCCGGTTAAGATTTTAGGTAAAGGCGCACTAAAAAAGAAACTAAAAGTCAGCGCTCATGCTTTTTCAGCTTCCGCAAAAGAGGCAATTGAAAAAGCAGGCGGCACAACAGAGCAATTAAAGGTATGATAAGCGCATTAGTAAATATATTCAAAGTCCCAGATTTGCGTAAAAAGATATTGTTTACTCTGGGCCTTGTCGCTGTTTACAGGATAGGCGCTTATATTCCTACGGCAGGTATAGACGGGGCAGCGCTTGCGCAATTTTTTCGTAATATGGCAAGTACAGCAGGCGGAAGTTTATTCGGTATTATGAACCTGTTCTCCGGCGGCGCAATAGAAAATATGACTATTTTTGCGCTGGGTATTATGCCGTATATATCAAGTTCTATTATCATACAGCTTTTGGCTACGGTAATACCTCAGTTTGAAAAACTGGCAAAAGAAGGCGGAGAAGAAGGCAGAAAGAAACTTACTCAGTACACAAGATACGGAACAATTGTTTTGGCCATTGTGCAATCGTTCTTCATAAGTTTGTGGCTTGAAAATCCGGCTCATTTTCAGGGGCTCCAGATAGTGCAGTTTCCGGGCTGGGGATTCAGGCTTTTGACAATATTAACTCTTGCAAGCGGAACTGCTTTTATAATGTGGCTTGGCGAGCAGATAACCGAATATGGAATAGGTAACGGCATGTCAATGATTATTACCGCAGGTATTATTTCCAGGATGCCGGTTGCGATGAGCCAGTTGGTTATTTTGCTATCGCCGTTTTCGCCTACTAAAAGGCAGCTGGATATATTTACGCTGATACTGATGGTCGCGCTTATGGTCTTTGTCGTTGTAGCGGTTGTTATGATTACACAGGGCCAGCGCAAGATACCGGTTCAGTATGCAAAGAGGATAGTCGGAAGGAAAATTTACGGCGGGCAAAGCACTTATATACCTTTCAGGGTAAACCATGCCGGAGTTATACCTATTATATTCGCGCAGTCGATATTGCTTTTTCCGGCTACCGTAGCCGGGTTTTTCCCGAACAAAATATTAAAGGGCCTTGCAGATGCCCTTATGCGCGGAAACGCCGTTTATTTTATATTATATTCAGCGCTTATATTGTTTTTTTCATATTTTTATACAGCCATTACATTCAACCCGGCTGATGTTGCCGATAATATGAAAAAATTCGGCGGTTTTATTCCGGGTATAAGGCCCGGGCAGCCGACAGCATCTTACTTTGACAGAATACTTACCAGGGTTACGTTGCCGGGCGCGATATTTCTGGCATTGATCGCGATATTTCCCAGCATAATTTCAAGATGGCTTAACATACCGTTTTTGATAGCAAGTTTCTTTGGAGGCACAGCTTTGTTGATAGTTGTCGGCGTTATGCTGGATACAATGAAGCAGGTGGAGTCACAGCTTCTTATGAGGCATTACGAAGGGTTTTTGAAAAAAGGCCGCCTTCGTTCAAGGCGATAATAATGAGAATAGTATTATTGGGTCCGCCAGGCGCAGGCAAAGGAACGCAAGCGAAAGTTCTTTCTAATAATTTGAAATTAGCCCATTTATCGACGGGGGATATGTTCAGGGACGCTGTAAAATCAGGCAGCGTAGCAGGTAAAAAATTATCCGAATATATGCAGCAGGGGCTTTTGGTGCCGGATGAAACAGTCAACGAAATCATAACGCAGAAGCTTAAAGATGAAAGTATTCAGAATAATTTTGTGCTGGACGGGTACCCAAGGACACTGCCCCAGGCCGTTGAACTGGATAAATTTCTTAAAAGTAATAAAATCCCCTTAGATTATGTTATTTATATGCAGGCATCCGAGGATGTGGTAATATCCCGCCTTACAGGCCGCAGGGTTTGCGAGAAATGCGGATATAACTATCATATAAAAAATATACCGCCGAAAAAAAGCGGTATTTGTGACTATGACGGCGCCGAATTATATCAACGCAAGGATGACGAGGAAGAAACGGTCAGAAGAAGATGGAAAGTATACAGCGAACAGACAGCTTTGCTTATCGATTATTACGCGGGCAAGGCAATCTTGAGAGAGGTAGACGGAGACCTTGATGTCGACGCGCTGAACAAATATCTGAATGCTCTTTTTCAAAACGAAAATTTGTCATGATCAAGATAAAATCCGAGCGCGAAATAGGGCTGATGAAAAAGGCGGGCGGTATTGTCGGCGAGGTTCTTGAGGCATTAGACCGCTTTATCGCGCCCGGCATTACTACCACCGAGATTAATGATTTTTGCGAGCGGTTGATTTTAAGGCGC
>JAFGKX010000092.1 GCA_016928375.1 Candidatus Omnitrophota bacterium
AATACGCCGACCCTTCCCCGTTATTTTCCCACGGGATTTTTGATGGCCTTAAGTTTTTATTGTTTTCCATAAATAAATCCATATTTTTATTTTCGCCGATTTTAATTGTAGCTGTTTTTTCTTCCGTGTTATTTATCAGGGAGCATAAAAAAAGCGGTGTATTTATTACAGTTTTTATATTGGCCCTTATGGTTTTATACAGCAAATACCGTATTATCGGCGGAGGCGTATGCTGGGGGCCCAGATTTACGCTTCCGGCGGCTGCTTTTTTTATATTATACCTATGCCCATTATTGAAAAAACCAAGTACGCTCATGGCGGTTCTTATCGCTGCAGTGTTATTAGCCTCTTTTGCAGTGCAGATTGCGGGAGTGTCGGTGAATTTTAACCAGTATCAGGCACTGACAAAACAGATAGAAAGAGTTCCCGGCGCAAAGATGCCGCCGCATATTATAGGGCATTTTATTATGATGAAACATAAATTAACTCAGAAAAACGAAATTTACAGCAACGCAGATTTTGGCATAAAGCAAAAAATATTAATAAACCAGGGCCAAACATTGTCTTTTGGGGGGCTGGATTTCTGGTATGTTCACCTTCGCGAAATAAAAGGCATAAAGATAATAGGGCCGGTTATTACGGCGCTCCTTAGCGCGGCGTTTATTTTATTTTTTATGATATGGCGCTATTGTAAACATCAGGATAAAAAAGAATATGAGCCTTAAAAAACTTAAACAAGACTGGGAATGCCTCGCAAGCGCAGACCCCATGTGGGCTATTTGCAACGATCCGCTTAATGAAGGCATGAGGTGGAACGAAAAAGAATTCTTTTTATCGGGAGAAAACGAAATTAATATCGTGATAGAATATCTGCGTTTCTTAGGGCTGGATATAGATTTTAACGGCACGGCTTTGGATTTTGGCTGTGGCATAGGCCGTTTAACGCAGGCACTCGCGCGGCGGTTTAGTTTATGCTATGGCATAGATATTTCATCCGGAATGATTAAACTGGCTAATCAATATAACGCCTATAAACAAAAATGCATATACCTGGAGAATTTTTCCGATAAACTTAATATGTTCGGTGAAAATTCTATTTCATTTATATACAGCAGCCTGGTATTCCAGCATATTGAACCAAAACATACAAAAACTTACCTGAAACAGCTTGTTAATATATTAAAACCCGGCGGGATATTTGTATTTCAGATGCCGAGTTGTTTTATGGGCCCTGAAGAATCGTTTCTTAAAAAACTGAGAAATACTCTGCAGCTGCGTACAAGGATTAAGCGGTGCTTAAGTTTTGCCGGGCCTTGCCATGTTTTACCGGCAATTAAACAACCCGGAATAAAAATGTACTGCATACCCATAAAAGAGATAAGCAGTATTATTGAATCTCGCAACGTTAAAATTACCGATGTTGTTAATACAAATTCTACAAATGTAAATTTTAACGGAAGGCTTATATATTTAAAGGAAGAAGAACTCTGCGGCGGATATATCAGCAAACAATATTGTGTTGTAAAACAATGAAGATAATATTTATAAATACGCGTTATTGGCCTGCTATAGGAGGGGTGGAGAATTCCATAAGGACCATTGGCGGTGTATTATCGAATGAGCATTCTGTGAAAATAGTATGCGCATTAAACAGAAATCTTGTTCCGAGCCCCGCAAGATTATCTGTTCTGGCTCCGTGCCTGGATAAATATTACGACAATAAAATTGAAGTGATTCCTATAAACCCAAGCATAAAAAATAGAATCCTGTCCGCCTTTGCCATGGTTTATTACATTCCTAAGATAAGGAGATATTTCTATAACCAACTTTTGCGGCTAAGTATAAAAAATTATAAATGGGCCTTTAAATACAAACTAAAACAGGTATTCTCCGGAGTGGATATAGTTCATAGCCATACAAGCGCTCATTTAGGATGGGCGGCTTATGAAGCGGCAAAAGAATTAAACATTGCTTATGTTATTACTCCGCATATGCATCCAGGCCAGTATGGAGACGGGCCCGCCGATATAGAATTATATAAAAATGCAGACGCTGTAATAGCCCTGTCTGAGCCGGAAAAAAAGTTTTATTTAACAGCCGGAATTAAAAAAGAAAACATATTTGTTGCCGGCGAAGCAGCCTCTGTGGCTGTTTTGGATTCTACAAAATTATTACAGCAAAAATATGATTTATTCGGATATAATATAGTTATATTTATAGGAAGAAAACAAAAATATAAAGGTGTTTTGGAATTGCGTAAAGCAGCAGACGAAGTATGGAAACAGTTTCCAAAAACCAAATTTTTATTTATCGGGCCCGCGTACAAAGGCTGCATAATAGATACAAAGGACAGCAGGATAATTAATGTAGAAAGCGCAACGGAGAACGAAAAATCTTCTTTTATTGCTTTGTCCGATATGCTATGCCTGCCTTCACAATATGAAAGCTTCGGAATAGTTGTGCTTGAGGCATGGGCGCTTAAAAAACCGGTTATTGTTTCAGATAATGAGGTTTTAAGGTCTTTAATTAAAGATGGTGCCGACGGCATTGTTGCAAAACCTCAAAGTATCTATATTGCCGAAGCGATTATGAAGCTGATCAAAAATCCGCAGACAGCGTCACAATACGGCTTAAACGGATTTGATAAATACATAAACAAATATACGCCTGAATTAGTATCGAAAGAATACGCAGATATTTATAAAAAAATATTAGAACGGATAAAATAATGCTGGACCTGGTTGTTTCCATAATAAATACGAACAATGAACAATTTTTAAAGAATTGCCTCGAGTCCATAATCACTCAGACTAAGGGCATAACATACGAGGTGTGGGTAATCGACAACGCTTCCTGTGATAATAGCGTCAATATG
>JAFGKX010000093.1 GCA_016928375.1 Candidatus Omnitrophota bacterium
AAATTACGGAAATCGACCCGGATTTCGCGGACGCGTATTTTTATTTAGGCGTTGTATACGATAAGCTAAAAAATAGCAGTGAAGTGAAAAAATACATGCAGAAGGCCGTTGAGATAGAGCCGGACAACGCCGCTGCATTGAACTATCTCGGGTATACATACGCGGATAACGGCGAAAGATTAGATGAAGCAATAGCGCTTATAAACAGGGCGCTTGTAAAACAGCCCGAAAATGGTGCTTATATAGACAGCCTTGGCTGGGCTTATTATAAAAAAGGAGATTTCGCGATGGCGCTTCAGCTTTTAGATAAAGCAGCCAAACTATATGGCGATGACGCGGTTATATACGACCACTTGGGCGATGCGTATATGGCTGTAAATGATGCCGATAATGCCGTTAAGGCATGGAAAAAATCTCTGCAGATAGATTCAAGCCAGGGCGGAATAAAAGAAAAAATTTCCGCCGCAAGCGCCCACCTGCCGGACGGGCAGGGGCCCGCCCACGGCAAAAAAAAACATAAATAACAAGATAAGGATAGCAATGAACAGCAAAATTGACACAAAAACACTTGAGAAAACCGCAAAAGATATCCGCGCGCAAATTTTAAAAATGCTAAGCAATGCCGGCAGCGGGCATACGGGCGGCTCTTTATCCTGCGTCGAGATAATATTAAGCCTTTATGCGTGCGCATTAAGGCATGACCCGAAAAATCCAAAATTAGCCGCAAGAGACAGATTTGTTCTCTCAAAAGGGCACGCCTGCCCCGCGCTTTATGCGGTACTTGCGCATTTCGGGTATTTTCCAAAAACAGAGCTTATGAAATTAAGAAAATTGGGGTCTTCCCTCCAGGGGCATCCGCAATTCGGGCTGCCGGGGCTGGAGGCATCGACAGGTTCTCTGGGAATGGGGCTGTCTATAGCAAACGGCATGGCGCTTGCAGCGCGTATGGATAAAAAAAATGACGTAAAAATATATTGTCTTATGGGTGACGGCGAGACAAACGAAGGCCAGGTATGGGAAGCGGCAATGACAGCGTCTCATTATAAGCTGGATAATATCTGCGCTATAATAGATTTCAATAAATTGCAAATAGACGGATTTTTATGTGACGTTAAAAATGTAGAACCGATAAAAGAAAAATGGCAGTCTTTCGGATGGGAGGTCTTTGAGGTAAACGGCCATGATTTCAAGGCGCTTACGGATGCTTATAATAAAGCCAAAACTACAAAAGGTAAGCCCTCGCTTATCCTGGCGCATACAGTAAAAGGCAAGGGTGTTTCGTTTATAGAAAACAAAGCTCAATGGCATGGAATCGCGCCAAAACCCGATGAACTTGAAAGAGCGTTAAAAGAATTAGGAGAATAAAATGCTTATTCATAAAAAAATAAAATTGTTTTTCATAGAGCACTGGATAAAGGTTACCATCATTACGGTGGTGGTGCTGTTGATAGGCTTAGCTGCCTGGGGGCTGTCTTTGCTGGAGTCGTTTTACCGTCTTCAGCTTCTTGCCACAATGCCGCTTCAGATTTTGCTTGTAGCGGTAAATGCCATGATATTTGTATATATGTATATGACTGTATTCAGAGGCGGATTTTCGAAGATGGATAAAAATATAGTGCAAAAAGAAAAAGTGCAGGTCCGCTTTTCCGATGTCATAGGAATAGATGAGGCGAAGCAGGAGGCATGGGAAGTTGTAGAACTTATAAGAGACAGGCGCAGGCTTCAACAGATAGGCGGCAAGGTAATAAGGGGCATTTTAATGATGGGCCCGCCGGGATGCGGCAAAACTTATCTTGCGAAAGCAATAGCGACTGAGTCGGGTATTCCGTTTATATCGATGTCTGCGAGCGAATTTACCGAAATATTCGTCGGTGTCGGCGCGGCAAGGGTAAGAAAACTTTTTAAAAATGCCAGCAGGCTGGCGGAAGCAAACGGCGGATGCATTATTTTTATCGATGAGCTCGACGCAATAGGCAGGACCCGCTCTTTCAGCTATTTAGGCGGCGGAATGGAAACCAACACAACGCAAAATCAGCTGCTTGTCCAAATGGATGGTTTAAAAGAAAAAGGCGAGAACGTTATCCTTATAGGCGCTACCAATGCCGCGGAAGACATACTTGACCCGGCGTTGTTACGCCCGGGGAGGTTTGACAGAAAAGTTTTTATAGACATGCCTAACGTAGAAGGCAGAGAAAAAATATTCGAATATTATTTAAGCAAGGTAAAATATGATAAGGCCTCGATAGATATACCCAGGCTTGCGCGTAAAACAGTCCACAGGTCTCCCGCGGATATCATGAATATAATAAAAGAATCAGCGTTAATAGCCACGCGCAATAAAAAAGACCAGATAGGCATGAAGGAAATAAGCGAGGCAATCGAAAGAATTGACCTCGGTATAAAGCACGATAAAAAGCTTACTCCGCGCGAAAAAGAAATGACGGCTTTTCATGAATCCGGGCATCTGGTGGCGCTTTATCTTATTCATCCGACGGACGATGTGTTTAAGGCGTCAATAGTATCGCGCGGAGCGACCCTGGGCGTGGTTCATCATCAGCCCAGAGAAGAGCTTTTTACACACAGCAAAGAAAGGCTTATTGCGGATATAGAAGTAGCGCTTTCCGGATATATGGCAGAGAAGATAAGATTCGGTACAACCTCGAGCGGCGTAGCCTCGGATTTTCAGGCAGCCATGAATCTTGCTCATCTTATGGTATGGAAACTGGGCATGGGCATATCGGGCCTTGTCGGTGATTATACAAAAATACCATGGCATGAATTATCCGAAGACATTAAGCGGAAATTAAACGATGAAAGCCAGCAGATTTTACAGAACTGCTGCAAAAAAGCCGAAGACCTCCTTAGGGAAGAATGGAAGATAGTTGAAAGGTTTGCAAAAGAGCTTGTAGACAGAAAAGAACTCGAATACGACGAGATAGAAACGATATTTTTAGAATACGGCAAAAAGCACATCAAGGATGAAATTTAATAGATTTTTCTTTACCACCTTTTGTTTACTGCCAGCTGTCTGTGTTTTAAGCGGCTGCAGCCCTACTTATCCTACCCAAAAAGATATGATCGAAGGCGTTATCCGCCTGTGCAAAAATGAATACGGCATAGACGTAAAAGCCAAGGTGGCCGATTCTACTCTTGGCGTGTATATGCCGGTTGCCGGTTTATTCAATATGAAGAATATGCAGATCTCCAAAAAAGCCATAGATAAAATAGACGGCGTTATGTTAAGTGTATCCAGGGTGGCGTTAAGCGGCTCTAAAAAGATAGATTTTTATACAGTTGTTACCGCGGATCAGGACGTATCCGGCGCCGAGGTTGCCATAACAAGGTATGTAACGGACCTACGCAGGTATTATTTTCACGATATATCCCGCGGTGAATTCAACAACCGCATGGTGGTGGACATAAGGTTTAACATGCAGGCCATAATAGATAAATTAAAAGGCGAATTTACCATTGAGCCTGTAAAAATGGAAAACTTTATATGTCAGCAGGCCGGCCGCAGGATTCAGGATGAATTCAACGCGGATAAAACATTGTCAGGCAGGTTTAAAATTTCGGAGTTTGCCGGGGAATTAAAAAACAGAAATTTTGTTTTTAGTATGAATATAGAGCGGGAAGGCCTTCCTATGAGTGAACTTATTCACGGCAAAAAATGGCACGAGGGAGTTCTACTTTTGTGCGCCAGGACGATATCAAACCTTGTGCGGATTTATGATTTTAATAATTTTGACAAGATTGTCATAACAAATAAATATGATAATAAAACACTGGAAATCAGCCAGAAAGATATAAACAAGCACAGAAACAGGAGAATAAAAATTGAATAATCAGGATAAAAGCACGTGGAAAGGCACCAGGGACGGATACGGTAAAGGCCTGCTGGAACTTGGCCAAAAGAACAAAGACGTTGTTGTTTTAAGCGCAGACCTTACTTCTTCGACACGGGCGGACTGGTTTAAAGAAAAGTTCCCCGACAGATTTTTTTCATTTGGAGTTGCCGAGCAGGACATGGTTTCGACAGCAGCGGGCTTTGCGCTTTCCGGAAAGATTCCTTTCTGCTGCAGCTTTGGAGTATTCGCATCGGGCAGAGCATGGGATCAGGTGCGCACCTCGGTAGCTTACATGAATTTAAATGTAAATATAGGCGGCACTCACGGCGGCATATCAGTAGGCCCGGATGGCGCGACGCACCAGGCGCTGGAGGAAATAGCGCTTATGAGAGTTCTGCCTCACATGAGCGTTGTGGCGCCATGCGATTTTTTAGAAGCTAAGAAAGCAACCGTAGCAGCGGCATATACGCCGGGGCCTGTGTATTTAAGGCTTAGCAGGGAAAATTTACCGATAATCACAAAAGAAGAAGATGAATTCGAAATAGGAAAAGCAAAAATTTTAAAAAACGGCAGCGATATAACTATAATAGCGTGTGGGATTATGGTGTATCAGGCCATGCTTGCCGATGAGATATTAAAGAAAAAAAATATAGAGGCTACGATAATAAATCTGCACACTATAAAACCCCTAGATGCCAAGGCTGTTATAAATGCGGCAAAAAAGACAAAGGCTGTTGTGACCTGCGAAGAACATCTGCTTGCAGGGGGCATGGGTTCGGCCGTGGCGGAGCTTTTATCGCAAAATTATCCGGTGCCTATCGAGATGATAGGAGTAAACGACCGTTTCGGCGAATCGGGAAGCCCGTGGGAACTTATGAAAAAATTTCATCTTATGCCGGAAGATATAGCGGATGCGTGCGAACGGGCCATCAGCAGAAAATGAAATTCATAATTATAAAAGCGCCTGCCAAGGTAAATCTTTACCTGGATGTTTTAAATAAACGGCCTGATGGTTATCATAATATAGAAACTATATTTGAGAGAATAGACCTATACGATTGGGTAAAGATAACTATTATCCCCAAAGGTATTAAGATTACCTGCAATAAAAATTTAAACACACCAAATAAACATAACACAGTTTACAAGGCAGCCGAGTTCTTAATCGATAGATATAACTTAAATTGCGGCTTTAGGATAGACATAGATAAGCGTATACCCATAGCAGCAGGCTTAGGCGGAGGCAGCTCAGATGCCGCAGCAGTTCTTATAGGCATAAATAAGCTGCTGAATCTAAAATTAAGCAGGCCCGCGTTTGTTTCTTTGGGTGATAGAATAGGCGCTGATGTCCCGTTTTTTGTATCAGGCTATAAAAGGGCCTTTGCGACAGGCACAGGAGAGCGCCTTAAAGCTCTTTCTCATGCACAAAAACTGCATTTTTTAATTATATACCCCAATATAGGAATATCTACGGCTTATATTTATAATAATACTAATGTTTCGGCTTCGCTCAACATTAGTCCTGTGCTTCGGCAGGCTCAGCATGGTTCGAAGCATGGTGAGCAAGGCCGAACCAAGCTCATTAGCCGAAGGACTAATTTGGGCTTGACAAAAAAAAGGCAAAATGCTAACATAGCACGGTCTTATTTGGGCAACTTATCCACATTCAACATAAAGCATATATTATTCAACAAACTGGAGGAAGTAATCTTGCCTTCATACCCTGCGTTGCGGGATGTAAAAACAGCATTGAAAACAACAGGGGCTGAAGGCGTTCTTGTCTCGGGAAGCGGTTCTGCTGTCTTTGGGATATATAAAAGCAGAAGGGGGGTATTTCGGGCAGAAAGCAAGCTCAACAAAAAAGGTAATTGGCAACTTTTTTCAGCCAGAAGCTGTTAGTTTATAGGCAACCTAAAAAGAAACGAAAGAGGGATGGAATATGGAGATAACAGAAGTAAGAATTTTCTTAAAGGAATCCGATGATAAAAAACTTAAAGCTTTTGCAACTGTGACCTTTGATAATTCGTTTGTCGTAAGAAACGTTAAGATTATCGAGGGCACAAAAGGCCTTTTCGTTGCCATGCCTTCGCGCAAGATGAAGGAATCATGCCCCAAATGCGGCTTTAAGAATGCTATAAGAAGCAGATTTTGTAATCAATGCGGAGCAGCTATAGAACCCCATATACTACCGCCTGTTAAAATTGAAAGCAACGATAAAACAACCCGTCAATCGGAACATAGAGATATCGCTCACCCCATAACCTCTGAATTCAGGGATTATATCCAGAAAAAGGTTGTAGAGGCTTATGAAAATGAAAAGTCCGGGGGGCCTGCGGCAGGCAAAAGGCCTTACGGTTCCGGCGCCCACGAAGAAACGATAGACGAAGATATAGAATAATTGGCGGATTGTGTAGCGGTAGCACAACGGTCTTTGGAGCCGTTTGGGGTGGTTCGAATCCACCTCCGCCAACCATCCTTCGACGCATCCCGCCTTCGGCGGGACTTGCTCAGGATGTGGTGAGCAAGCGAGCGCGTCGAACCAGCCATAATAATTATATGCAGAAATGTTCATTTTGTTCAAGAGATAAAGCAAAAGTAAACAAGCTTTTCAGCGGCCCTAACAGCGTTTACATTTGTGACCATTGCGTAAAACTGTGCAGCCAGCTTCTGGTGAAAGAGGAGGCCTCTGTTGCGGGCAAGCCCGAGCCTTTTATCCTCAAAGAAATCCCTAAGCCGGTCACAATGAAGAAAAGGCTGGATGAATATGTAATAGGCCAGGAAACAGCCAAGAGGCAGCTTTCCGTCGCTGTTTATAACCATTATAAACGTATAACATCCAAATCATCCGCGCAATCGGATGATGTGGAGCTTGAAAAATCTAACATTTTGCTTATAGGCCCGACCGGAAGCGGCAAGACTCTGCTGGCCAGGACTCTGGCTAAAATTTTACAGGTGCCATTTGCTTTATGCGACGCTACTACGCTTACGGAAGCAGGATACGTTGGCGAAGATGTAGAAAATGTGCTTTTACGATTACTGCAGAGCTGTGATTACGATGTGAAAAAAGCGCGTTACGGCATAATATATATCGATGAAATAGATAAAATAGGCAAAACTCACGAAAACGTTTCTATAACCAGAGATGTTTCCGGAGAGGGTGTTCAGCAGGCGCTTTTAAAAATACTGGAAGGCACAACGGCGAATGTACCCCCTAAAGGAGGCAGAAAACATCCCCATGAAGAATTTATCCAGCTGGATACCACCGATATATTGTTTATATGCGGAGGCACATTCGTAGGCTTGGACAGGATTATAAAGAAGCGGCTGACAGGCGCCTCGATAGGATTTAACGCGGAAATAAAAGATAAAAAGGGCAGCATTGAAAAAGCTATGGCTGAGGCCTTAAAACGTATAGAGCCCGAGGATCTTTTAAAATTTGGCATGATACCGGAATTCGTAGGCAGGTTTCCGACAATAGCAACGCTTTCGCCGCTTAGCAAAGAAGACCTTATGCGGATTTTGACAGAACCGAAAAACGCGCTTGTAAAACAATACAAGAAATTTTTTGATATGGAAGGCGTTGAATTAAAATTCGAAAAAGACGCGATGGAAGAAATAGCGAAAATAGCGCACGCAAAACAAACCGGCGCCAGGGCGCTGCGTTCGATTATAGAAGAGATTATGCTCGAGACCATGTATGAACTGCCGTCGCATGAAAATGTGGCAGGCTGTACTATTAATAAAGCATGCGTGGCAAACAAAGATATTAAACCGAAACTGGTTTATAAAAAAGATATAAAGAAAGTAGCATGATAAAAACACAAACTGACAGCCGCAAACTGACAACTGCAGGCATAAATTGCATAATACTTGCAGCTGGTATGGGCACAAGGATGAATACCGAAATCCCCAAAGCCCTGCATAAGATCGGGAGTAAAACCCTGATAAGCAGACTCATAGATACCGTCAGGGAAACAGGCATAAAAGATATATCTGTCGTCGTAGGATACAACGCCGAAAAAGTAAAAGAACATTTAAAGGCCTACGGTGTGAAAACGGTAAAACAGAAGAGGCTTTTAGGTTCAGCCGATGCGGTTATGACCGCCAGGGAGTATTTTGAAAACTCCGAAGGCGACATAATGGTTTTATATACGGATACGCCGCTTCTATCCAAAGAAACCTTAAACGGCCTAATAAACACGCACAAAGAATATGATGCTTCATGCACTTTATTGACAACTGATTTTAAGGACCCGGCAGGATACGGCAGGATAGTAAGAGATAATTTAGGCAGCGTTATCCAGATCGTCGAAGAAACGGATGCGAATGAAATAGAAAAAGCTATAACAGAAGTCAATATAGGCGCGTATTGTTTCAAAAAAAGTGAGTTACTGGACGCGCTTAAGAACATAAAGAAAAACGAGAAGAAGAATGAGTTTTACCTGACGGATGTCATAAAGTATTTTAGGGATAAAAAACTTAAAATAGCAGGTTATAATAAATGCCTGGAAAAAGAAGCAATAGGCATAAACTCGAGAGAAGACTTAAGCGCAGCGGCGAAAGTCATAAGGATGAAGAAGATAAAAGAACTTATGAAAAACGGAGTAACTTTTATTGACCCCGACACAGCCTATATAGACGAAGGGGTAAAAATAGGTAAAGACAGCATTATTTATCCGTCAGTGATTATAGAAGGCGATGTCGTGATAGGCAACAACTGCAGAATAGGGCCGTTTGCCAGAATAAGGGGCAAGTCCCTGATAAAAGCCGGCGCAGCAATAGGAAATTTTGTCGAGATAGTGCGTTCTAAAATAGGATTAAACACAAGAGTAAAACACCACACTTATTTAGGGGATGCAATTGTCGGCGATAATGTAAATATCGGTGCGGGCGTTATTACTGCAAACTACGACGGTAAAAATAAAAATAAAACAGTTATAAAAGATAGGGCCTTCATCGGCGTAGGAGCGGTTTTGATTGCACCGGTAAAAATAGGCAAGCATGCCCTGGTAGGAGCCGGCAGCGTAGTAACAAAAAATAAAAACGTACCGGATAAAACTATTGTCATAGGCGCGCCTGCAAGGATATTTAAAGGCCTGCCGGCAGGCAGCAAAAAAGGAGTTAGGTCATGAAAGATAAACTTAAAATATTTTCAGGCAACACCAACATTTCGCTGGCAAAAGATATATGCAAATATTTAGATGTTGAATTAAGCCATGCCATGGTTTCGGAATTTCCGGACGGAGAAATAAAAGTAAAAATAGAAGAAAACGTAAGAGAAAAAGATGTATACATAATACAACCGACATCAACTCCCGTGAACAACAGCCTGATGGAACTTTTAATAATGATAGATGCGCTGAAACGTTCCTCCGCAAAAAGGATTACAGCGGTTATTCCATATTTTGGTTATGCAAGGCAGGACAGAAAAGACCAGCCCAGGGTTCCGGTAACCGCAAAATTGACGGCTAATCTCATAACAAACGCCGGCGCTGACAGGGTATTGACGGTGGACCTGCACGCAGGGCAGATACAGGGATTTTTTGATATACCGCTGGATAATTTATACGCGGTGAATTTATTCGTAGATTATTTTAGCAAGAAAAAACTAAGCAACATGGTCGTGGTTTCGCCCGATGTAGGAGGCATAAAGGCCGCAAGGGCATATGCCAAAAAAATGAACGCTGACCTTGCTATCGTGGATAAAAGAAGGAAAAATGATTCGGAATCCGAGGCTATGAACATCCTGGGAGATATCAAAAATAAAAATGTAATCATAGTCGATGATATGGCTTCGACAGCAGGTTCGTTGGTAGAGGCGGCAGCGGCATTGAAAAAAGCCGGCGCAAAAAGAATAATGGCGGCCGTAACGCACGCTGTATTATGCGGGCCCGCAATGGAGAGAATAAACAAATCCGACATAGAAGAACTGGCGGTTACGGATACGATACCGATACCTGCGGAAAAGAAAAATCACAAAAAAATAAAAGTGCTTTCTATAGCGCCGCTTCTGGGAGAAGCTATAAGGCGCATACACAACGGAAAATCAGTAAGCGAATTATTTAAATAGACAAGGAGTTATAATGAAGGAAATCATATTGGAAGCGCAGGCAAGAGAAAAAACAGGTAAAGAGAGCAATAAAAAACTGAGGCAGCAGGGCGCTGTGCCGGCTGTTGTATACAAAAAAGGCAAAGAGGCGGCGCATATTCAGATTCAGGTAAAAGCCCTGGTCCATGCCCTGCATACCTCCGCCGGAGAAAACGCAATTATAAGCCTTAAGTTTTCTTCAGGTCCGACAGGCACAAAAACAGTTATTATCAAGGAGATACAGTATAATCCCGTAAAGGAAGATATAATACACGTGGATTTTCAGGAAATCTCCCTGACGGAAAAGATAAAGGTAAACGTTCAGGTAGTGTTAAAAGGCGAGTCCCAGGCCGTTAAGATTGAAGGCGGTATTATCGAACACATGACGAAAGAGATCGAAGTAGAGTGTTTGCCTGCGTCAATACCGGAAAAAATAGACGTTAACATAGAGGCCATGAAAATAGGCGATGTAATACACGTAAAGCAATTGTCTGTTCCCGGAGATATAAAGGTGCTGACGGATCCGGAAAAGACCGTTGTTTCGGCATCTATGCCTAAGGTTGAAGAAGTAAAACCGCCCGAAGAGTTAGCGGGAGAGGCGCAGGAACCTGAAGTTCTAACCGAGAGAAAGCCCAAAGAAGAAGAAACTGAGGGTAAAGAGCCTCAGGCCAAGGAAGAGAAAAAAGAATCCAAGGAAAAATAGTCAGATGAAACTTATAGCCGGTTTAGGCAACCCCGGTACAAAATATATAAACACAAGGCATAATATAGGTTTTGAAATAACCGAAAAGCTGGTTTCCAGATATAACGCAAAATTTAAAAAACCATTCTTTAACAAAGCAAAGGAAGCAGGTATTTCGATATGCGGCGAAAAAATAACAGTGGCGCAGCCGCTTACCTATATGAATTTGTCGGGAAACAGCATTTTTAAATTTTATAGAAATTTACATTTAAACTCGAAGGATATTCTGGTTGTATGCGATGACATTAATCTGCCTTTCGGCAAATTAAGAATGAGGTCTGCCGGTAGCGCCGGCGGACATAACGGGCTTGAATCCGTTATAAATATGCTCGGTTCGGAAGATTTTCCCAGGTTAAGAGTAGGGATAAAACAGGACGCAGACATAGAAAACCTGTCGGATTATGTCCTTTCGGAGTTTACTGAAGAAGAATGCGCCCAGATGGGCGATATTGTCAATAGAGCAATTTCCGCGTGTGAAGCGTGGGTTAAAGACGGCATAGAAGCCGTGATGAACAAGTATAATTAAGGAGGGTATGAATTTGAAAAGTTATGAGGCTATGATAATTCTAAAATCGGATTTGCCGAATGATGCGCTGCAAATCGCATCCAAAGAAGCAGCAGATATCATAGAAAAATACAAAGGCAATGTAGATGACATGAGCGAGTTGGGTAAGCGGCCCCTTGCCTACAACGTAAAAAAAGCCAAAGAAGGTATTTTTTATCTTGCGCGCTTTAAAGCAGATCCACAAAACGTGAAAGAAATGAAAAGAGAGTTTTCTCTAAACAATAATATACTCAGGGCCATGGTAACCGTTGTAGGAGGATAGTCGATGGCAAGTTTAAACAAGGCGTTTCTTATAGGCAACCTAACGCGTGACCCGGAACTAAGATATACTCCCAGCGGCCTGGCGGTAACGAGTTTTACTGTAGCGTCTAACAGGGTATATGTGACTGCCTCAGGCGAAAAAAAAGAAATAGTTTCTTTTGTGCGGGTAGTGGTATGGGGCAAGCGCGCAGAAACATGCGGAGAATACTTAAGTAAAGGATCTTCTGTATTTGTCGAGGGCAGGATTCAAAGCAGGTCCTGGCAGGCGCAGGACGGTTCCAAGCGCAATACCATAGAGGTAATAGCGAGCAACGTGCAATTTTTGGGCGCTCCTAAAACAGGCTCTGCTGCGAGGGATAGTAAATATGCCAAAGATAAACCGCACGAAGAAGCCGCTCCGGCAGGCGATATAAGTATTAACACCGCAGAATTGCAAGAAGATGTAAACCAACAAGAAGGCGAAGTGCCTTTTTAAAATTTAAGAGGTATTAAAATGGAAAAAAGAAAACCAAGGTTCAGAAAACCAAGCCAGCCATTTTTTATGAAAAGAGGCTGTAAGTTCTGCAAAGAAAAAACAGACGTAATAGATTATAAGGATATAAGCCTGTTGTCAAAATATATAACCGAACAGGGTAAGATATTACCAAACAGGATAACCGGCAATTGCGCTTATCATCAGAGAGAGACGGCAAGGGCGATAAAGCGCGCCAGGGCCATTTCTTTGTTGCCGTATATGAGAAAAGATTAAAGATTAAGGAAGGTGTGGTATGAAAGTTATATTATTGCAGGAAGTCAGGAATCTCGGAAAGATCGGAGAAGTGGTTGAGGTCAAAGACGGTTATGCCCACAATTTTCTTATGCCGAACTCCCTGGCGCTTAAGGCTTCATCCGCAAACGTTAAAATAGCAGAACACGCGAAAAAAGCGCAAGCTGCGAAAACGGAAAAGATAAAGCAGGATGCTGCGGACTTAGCCAAGAAAATAGCAGCCGCTTCATGCACAATAAGCATGAGCGCGGGGGAAGACGAAAAATTATTCGGCGCAGTGACATCGCACGACATAGCGGATGTGCTTAAGCAGGAAGGGCTGGTTATTGATAAAAAAGATATTGTATTGTCTCAGCCGATACATAAGCTTGGGATATATAATGTTGAAATAAAACTTCATCCTGAAATAACTCAGGAACTGAAAGTCTGGGTAATTAAAAAATAGCCGACGGAAAGAATGGAAAACCTATGACACAGGAATCTATAGAAAAATTACCGCCGCAATCAAAAGAGGCAGAAATAGCAGTTTTAGGGTCTATGCTGCTTGATGAGAACGCTATTTCGCAGGCAGTGGAAATACTTGAGGAAAATTATTTTTACAATGACGCTCATCGCGGAATATTTAAGGCCATAGTATCCATATACACTAAAAATAAGCCGGTAGACCTTATTACCGTAACCGAGGAACTTAAAAAGAGCAATATGCTTGAAAAAATCGGCGGGGCCTCATATATAACAGGCCTTACGCAGGCAGTTCCCACAAGCGCTAACATAAAACACTACGCTGTTATTGTAAGAGAAAGATATGTTTTAAGAAGCCTCATAAGCACCGGCACGCAAATAGTGTCAGAGGCCTACCAGTCGGAAACCGCCGTTGACGACCTTTTGGATAAAGCGGAAAGGCTTATCTTCGAAATAATGACGAAGAAGGCCGACATATCCTATATGCCGGTTTCCGAAATAGTCAAAGACAGCATAGAGATGATAGATAATTTATACCAGAGAAAAGAAAACATAACCGGAATTCCAACAGGTTTTGATGAATTTGATATAATGACCGCAGGGCTTCAGCCGTCGGATTTAATAGTCGTGGCAGGAAGGCCATCCATGGGAAAAAGCGCGCTCGCGACCTGTATAGCGGAACACGCCGGTATCGTCGAGAAAATACCCACGGTTATTTTCAGTTTGGAAATGGCAAAAGGGCAGTTGGTGCAGCGTATGCTTTGTTCGCACGCGAGAGTGGAGTTCCATAAGGTAAGGACAGGATTTTTATCTCAGAGCGATTGGCCGAAGCTTACCAACGCAGCAAGCAAACTTTCGGATGCCCCCATATTTATAGATGACACGCCCTCTATATCAGTCCTGGAATTAAGGGCAAAAGCAAGAAGGCTTAAAAGCCAGCACGATATAAAACTTATCATAGTGGATTATCTGCAGCTGATGGCAGGCCCCGCATGGTCGGAGAACAGACAGCAGGAAATATCCGAAATATCACGCGCATTGAAGGCGATAGCAAGAGAATTAAGTGTTCCGGTTATTGCCATAAGCCAGCTTTCACGCGCAGTAGAATCAAGAGCGGACCATAGGCCGCAGCTGTCGGATTTGCGCGAATCAGGCGCTATAGAGCAGGACGCGGATGTTGTGCTGCTTTTACTCAGAGAAGAATATTACAATGCCTCTCCGGAAAACAAAGGCCTGGCGGAACTTATAGTGGCAAAACAGAGAAACGGGCCTGTAGGCACGATAAACCTCGCGTTTGTAGGAGAATATACGCGCTTTGAGAATTTATCCAGAAGGAAAGAGGCCCTAGAAGAAGAGATAAATGTAGAATAAAATCCTTAAAATTTGATTTTAGTTTACATTTATCATTATTTATGTTAAATTAAAAAATCATGGCACATTACAGACATACAAAGAATATATTTATAGTTCTGCTAATATTTATACTTCAACTTGGGTTTTTATTCCTTGCTGCGAAATGCCCTGCCGAAGAAATTCAGAAGCAAAAAACAATTACCGACATAACCATAGAAGGCAATAAGGCCGTAAGCGCAGACACTATACTTATGCGCATAAAAACAAAACAGGGCCGCCCCTTTATACAAAAGCAGTTGGACGAAGATATAAAAAGCCTGTATTCCATCGGCTTTTTTTCCGATGTGAGCGTAAAAACCCAGGATTATAAAGACGGCGTGCGCGTTATATTTTCAGTGGTGGAAAAGTCCGTAATAAAAAAGATAGTATTTCAGGACAGGGTCTCGCTTCGGGAAGCAAACCTGCTGAAAGAAATGGAGTCCAAGATCAACAGTGTTTTAAGCGAAAGAACACTTTCTTATGATGTTAAAAAATTAAAGGCATATTACCACAAAAAAGGATTTCCCCTAGTAGATGTAAGCTATAGAACCGAAATAAACGCCGATAATGAGGCCACGGTATATATCATTATCGACGAAAAGATGCAATACAGGATAAAAAAGATAATATTTAAGGGGAATAAAGCGCTTAATGACAATGCGCTGTTAGCGGTAATGACCACAAAAACCGCGTGGTGGTTCCGTTCCGGAATACTCGATACAGCTGCGTTGTTGGATGACATAGATAAAATAAAAAGTTTTTATCAGGGCAAGGGCTATCTGGATGTGACGGCAGATGACGAAGCCGAATATAACAAGGAGCAAAAAGGTATTTTTATCACTATTGAAATAAACGAAGGCCTTCAGTATACCGTCGGAAACATTGTTTTAAAAGGAAACACGGTTTTTGAAAACAATCAGATAAGCAAAGAACTGGAAATGAAAAAAGGGGCTCCTTATAATCCGGAGCAGCTCAGAAACGATGTAATAAGAATACAAACGCTTTATTTTGATAAAGGCTATATGAATTGCAAAGCTATTCCTGAAACCCTCCTGGACAAGAATAACCAGTCCATCGATATAGCCTATGTCATAACCGAAGGCCAGATTAATTATGTAAACATGGTAAGGGTAACCGGCAACACAAAAACCAAAGACGTTGTCATAAGAAGAGAGGTAAGGCTTTATCCCGGGGATAAATATGAAGGCGAAAAACTGCGCCGTTCCAAAGAAAGGCTTTACAATTTAGGGTATTTCGAAGAAATTATATTTGATACCGAGCCCACATCTGAACCGGATAAGAAAGATTTGGTAGTCAACGTAAAAGAGGCAAAGACAGGGGAGTTTTCATTCGGCGGCGGCTATAGTTCCGTAGACAGGCTCATAGGCTTTGTTCAGGTAGAACAAAGAAATTTTGATATTATGAACTTTCCGAATTTTACCGGAGCCGGGCAGGATTTTGTATTAAGAGGCGAATTTGGAACAGCAAGAAGAAATTATGAATTAAGCTTTACCGAACCATGGATGCTAGGGTATCCTTTATCTTTTGGATTTGACCTTTACAGCCTCCAGACCCTGAGAAAGACTGAATTAGGCTATGGTTATGACGAAGAACATCAGGGCGGGGATTTAAGGCTGGGCAAAGAATTTACAGACTATGACAGGGCAGACCTTAAATATACGCTGGAGGATGTTAAGATATCGGACGTACCTTCCGATGCATCGGGCGCGCTTAAAGACGAAGAAGGCAAAAATACAATAAGCACCATTGCTCTTACTTTGACCAGAGACACAAGAAGCAATAAATTCAGTCCGATAGACGGATATCTGATTTCAGGCACCGGCGAAAACGGAGGCGGCTTTATAGGTGGAGATAAGGATTTTGTCAAGTTAAGAGCCATGGGCAGTTCTTATTTTAACTATGCAACAAAATTGGTTCTGGAGTTAAGAGGCGAAGTGGGATGGGTGGATAAATATGACGATAGCCCGACCGTTCCTATCTATGAAAGATTTTTCGCCGGCGGAGCAAACAGCATAAGAGGATATAAAGAAAGAGCCATAGGCCCGCACGATTCAAACACGGGAGATCCGATAGGCGGAAATGCTATAATGATAGGAAATATCGAGCTGACCTATCCGATATTTAAAAATTTCAAAATAGCGGCGTTTTACGATATAGGAAATGTATGGGAAAAAAGCAATGACCTCGGAAATGGTGATTTTAAATCAGGCACAGGCCTTGGTGTAAGGGTAAATACGCCCATAGGCCCTGTTAAAATAGATGCCGGCTATCCTTTAGACGAAGCCCATCCCGGAGACAAAAAGAAGATAAGATTTCACTTTAGCATGACCAGGGGATTCTAAATCAGAAGAGTCCTTATAAAAAATCCAGCAAAACATCAAAAACCTGTCCTTGCGGCAGGATAGCCCGTTCTAAAACGGGCAGGGAGGAACTAATGAGATCGGGTGTAAAAATTGTGATATTGGCAGCAGTGTCGGTATTTTTTCTGTTGATATTTTCCCCTGCGCAGCTGTTTGCGGCAGATTTAAAAATAGCCCATGCGGATGTGATACGTATATTTGAAGGCTACAATAAAACCAAAGAACAGAATAAAATACTTGAAGAAGAAACCAACAAAGAAAAACAGCAGCGCGATGGAATGGTTATGCAGATAAGAAAAATGAAAGACGAAATGGATGTCTTAAGCCAGGCCGCAAAGGAGAAGAAACAGGCAGAGATAGACGAGAAAATAAAGCAATTGCAGGAGTTTGACCAGAGGGTGGGCCTTAGCCTGAGACAGAAGCAGGAAAATGTTATGCGCGATATTTTAAAAGAGATAGAGCAGATAGTCGAAAAATACGCGCAGGACAACGGTTATACGATGATCATAAACACAAGGACACTTGTTTACAGCCAGAAGCAGAATGACATCACGGATAAAATACTGGAGATCCTTAATTCAAAAGCTAAAAACAAATAAATGGGAAAAACCTTAAAAGAAATTGCCCGGGCCGTAGGCGGTAAAATTGTCGGCGATGAAAATATAATTATTACCGGGGTGTGTGGAATAAAGGAAGCTCAGCCCGGAGATATTACGTTTCTGGCAAACCCAAAATACAATCAATTTATAGATAAAACGCAGGCCTCGGCAGTTATAGCGGCTAAAGGCGCAGAAAGCACGTCCAAAACAATTGTTCAGGTAGAAAATCCGTCGCTGGCATTTACAAAAGTAATAGCCATGTTTATACCCGATGCAATCAAACATCCTGCGGGCATAAGCGATAAAGCAGTTGTTTCGAAGACAGCCAGGATAGGAAAAAACGCCGCCATATCCCATTATGCTGTTATAGAGGAAAATTCGCAGATAGCTGAAGGCGTTATCATATACCCTAATTGTTACATAGGAAGTAATGTAAAAATAGGCGCAAACACCGTTATATATTCCAACGTTACTATAAGAGAAGGGTCCACAATAGGGGAAAATGTTATAATACACAGCGGCACTGTCATAGGTTCGGACGGGTTCGGGTATATTGAGATCAACGGTACTCAGCATAAAATTCCGCAGGTAGGGATAGTAGTTATAGAAGATGATGTGGAGATAGGCGCGAATGTCGCGATAGCCAGGGCCCGCTTCGGCAAGACTGTTATCGGTAAAGGTACAAAAATAGATAACCTGGTGCAGATCGCGCACAATGTAAAAATAGGCCCCGGTTCCATTATAGTAGCTCAGGCAGGCATATCAGGCTCAACAACAATAGGAAAAAACGCGATATTGGCCGGACAGGCAGGCCTGGTGGGGCACATAGAGCTAGGAGACAACGTAATAGTAGGCGCGCAGGCAGGGGTTACGAAATCTTTTTCTAAGGATACGATACTCCTCGGTTCTCCGGCAAGGCCCATTTCCGAGCAGAAGAAATTATTTGCATATATAGACAGACTGCCCGAATTATTCGCAGCATTTAAAAAAATAAAGGACAAAGTGCTCACAAGCAATGGAAAAGCAGAGAACGATAAAAACACAGGTTAGTTTAAAAGGTATAGGCATACACACAGGCAGGCCTGTGAATATAACTTTTAAACCGGCGCCCGAAAATTCAGGTATAAGTTTTGTCAGAATAGACCTGCCCGGCAAGCCGGTTATATCTGCCAACATAAGCCATCTTCTCGATTCGTCGCTCAGGCTGCGCCGCACATCTATAGGAAAAGACAGCGCCCAGGTGCACACCATAGAGCACTTTATGGCTGCTTTTTGCGGCTCGGGTATAGATAATATTTATGTGGACATAGACGGCCCCGAACCGCCGGGCTTAGACGGAAGCGCTATAGAAATAGTAAATATTTTAAAAAAAGCAGGTATTACCACGCAAAAGGCCTTACGCAAAGAAATTATAATAGATGAACCGTTTTGGATCGAAGAGGAAGAAAGCGCTGTTATTGTTTTACCAAATAACAATATGAGTGTGTCCTATACCCTTGATTACAGCCATTTGGGGTTAAGGCCTCAGCATAACCACTTCAGGATTAATGAAGATGTTTTTCAGAATGATATAGCGCCAAGCAGGACTTTTTGTTTTAAGAAAGAGGCCCAGCAGCTTATAAAACAGGGGCTTGGCAAAGGCGCATCATCGGAAAATACAATAATAATAGACGAGGCAGGCAGGCCTTCGGTGGAATTACGGTTTAAGGATGAGCCGCTCAGGCATAAGATGCTGGATATAGTAGGAGATTTTTTTCTGACAGGGCATTTTATCAGGGGGCATATTATAGGTATAAAAAGCGGGCATTCCCTGAATTTAAAAATGTCACAAAAAATAATAGAAAAATATTTAGGGTGCCCTGCGCCCGCCGCTGCCGGACATTGGGATTCGGCGGAAAAACCGCTTATGAATAAAAAGCAAATAGAGCAAATTTTGCCGCACAGAGACCCGTTTCTCTTGATAGATGAAATACTGCAAATGTCCGACACCTCCGCTGTCGGAATAAAATATGTCAATGAAAAGGAATATTATTTTAAAGGGCATTTTCCCGGAAGGCCTATTATGCCGGGTGTTTTGATATTAGAATCAATGGCGCAGGTAGGCGGAGTGCTTATGCTCAATAAATCCGAAAATAAAGATAAGCTCGCTTATTTTATGTGCATAGATAACGCTAAATTCAGAAGAGCAATTATTCCAGGAGATAAAATAAAATTCGAAGTCGAAGTTACGCGTTACAGGACCAAAACAGGCCAGATTCACGGTAAAGCCTATGTTGATGAAAGTTTAGTCTGCGAAGCAGACCTTATGTTTTCACTGGTGGATTAGATGATACACAAAACCGCAATTATAAACCCCAGGGCAAATCTCGGCAAGGGGGTTTCTGTCGGGCCGAATACAATAATAGGCGAATTTGTTACTATAGGCGAAGGCACCCTGATAGGGGCTAATTGTATAATAGACGGAACCACCAAAATAGGAAAAGACTGCGAGATTTTTACAGGAGCGATTATAGGTACGATAGCGCAGGATAAAAAATATAAAGGCGGAGATACATTTCTTGAGATTGGCGATAGAAATAAGATAAGGGAATATGTCACCATAAATTTAAGCACCGACAATAGTGATAAAACAATAATAGGAAACGATAACTTACTAATGGCATACAGCCATATAGCGCATAATTGTAAAATAGGTAATAACAATACCCTGGCGAATAGTGCTACATTGGCAGGCCATGTTACGATAGAAGATGAAGTAATTATCGGCGGGCTTACGGCTATACATCAGTTTGTGAGAATAGGCAAACTCGCCATACTAGGCGGCTGCTCCAAGGTTGTGCAGGATATAGTGCCATATGCGATGGCAGACGGCCATCCTGCAAAGATATATGGTGTAAATTCCATTGGGCTTAGCAGAAGAAATATAAAACCTTCCACGAGGCTGCAGCTTAAAAAGGCATTCAAGATATTATTTTATATGAAATTAAATACCGGCACGGCCATAGAGAAAATAAAAAAGGAAACAGAGGACTGTGAAGAAATATCCTGTTTAATTAAATTCGTAAAATCTTCGGAAAGAGGCATTGCCAGATAGGTCTTATGTCCGAAACAGATAATATAAAAAGAATAGGGTTAATAGCGGGAAACGGAAAATTCCCGATTTTTTTATGCCGGGCAGCAAAAGAAAAAAACATACAGGTAGTCGCAATAGCCATAAAAGATGAGACGGATAAAAGCCTGTCTGAATATGCCGATAAAATATACTGGGTTGAATTAGGCCAGGTTAAAAGCGCAATAGAGCTGCTTAAAAAAGAGGGCTTAAGGCAGGCTGTTATGGCAGGTGCGGTTAAAAAAATCACTGCGCTTAAACAAACATTCAAAATGGACGAGGTAGCGCGCGGCATACTTAAAAACAGCCTGGATAAAAAAGATAATACCCTTCTTAGGGCCGTTGCGGACAGGCTCAGAGAAGACGGAATAGAGCTTTTGGATTCAACGGCGCTGCTTAAAAACTTTCTTATAAAAAAAGGCGTATATACAGCAAAAAAACCTACCGCCTCGCAGGCAGAAGACATAGATTTCGGTTTTAAAATAGCCAAACAAATAGCACTTATGGATATTGGCCAGACAATAGCGGTAAAAAATAAGGCGATTATAGCAGTCGAGGCAATAGAGGGCACGGATGAAGCGATATTGCGCGCAGGCAGCCTGGTAGCTGGTACTGTCATAGTTAAAGTTGCCAGGGAGGGCCACGATATGCGTTTTGATGTGCCTGCAGTAGGCTTAAGCACGATAAAGACAATTAAAGCCGCAAAAGCAGCGGTGCTTGCGATAGAAGCGGAAAAAACCCTAGTGCTGGATAAAGATGAAGTTATAAAACAGGCGGATAAATTAGGCATATGTGTGGTGGCAGTCTGAAGATGAAAGAATTAAAAATAAACTTAAAAGCAGTAAAAACTAAACTAACGGATTTTATAAAAAAAGAAACCTCAAACCGCGGTTTTAAACGTGTAGTTCTTGGCGTATCCGGCGGCGTAGATTCCGCCTGTGTCGCGTACCTGGCAAAAGCGGCGCTGGGCGCCGATAATGTGCTGGGAATAATAATGCCGTATAAGACCACCACGGAATCCGATATCGCTGACGCAAAAACAGTAGTTAAAACACTTGGAATAAAGTCGGATTATATAGATATAACGGATATGGTAGAGGCGTATTTTAAAAAAGTGAACCTTTCCGACAAAGTAAGACGCGGCAATAAAATGGCGAGAGAAAGAATGTCCATTCTTTATGACAGCTCCGCAGAGTTTAACGCCCTGGTAGCCGGAACAAGCAACAAAACGGAAATTTTATTGGGCTACGGCACGCTTTACGGCGATGTTGCATGCGCTATAAATTCTATCGGAAGCCTTTATAAAACACAGGTCCGGCAATTGTCTGAATTTTTAGGGGTACCGCCTAACATAATAAGCAAACCCCCTACAGCCGGGCTTTGGCATGGCCAGACCGATGAAGAAGAGCTTGGATTTAAATATAAAGACGTAGATGCGCTGCTTTATTATTTAGTAGATAAAAAATTCACAACTGCACAGCTTGTAAAAAAAGGATTTAGCAAAAATTTTATCGATACAGTAAAAG
>JAFGKX010000094.1 GCA_016928375.1 Candidatus Omnitrophota bacterium
ATAAAAGTGTAAAATAAAAGGTAATTATCGGCAGGCCCATCATTATGAGAAAAATATTTACGATCATTATCTTTTTTATAGGCTGGATTCTTTCGCCGCTGACTTTATGGAACGATGCCTTTATCAATATCCCATTAAGCTATTTAATAACAAACCTGATAAGATATATTGCGCCTGCGCATTTTGGGCTTTTGTTTATAGCATCTTACTGGTTCACAAATATTATAGGCCTGCTTTTTATGTATGTAAGCGGCAGGTATTTTATCCTCTCCCATAAACAACGGCGCAAATCCGTATTTATGCTCCTGATTATGCTGCTTGTAGTTACCGCAGCGATAGCATGCCTGGATAAAAACAATAAGCTATACCCGATAAACGAATATTTTGCAAAAATCAAATAGGCATTTTATGGATAAACATGACATACTTAATTTTACCCCGGAAGAGTTTAAAGAGAAAATGCGGGAAATAAAAGAACTGCCTTATCGGGCAGCGCAGGTGTTTTCGTGGATTTACAAAAAAGGCGTACGCGATTTTATTGCAATGGAAAACATACCCGCCCCTCTTAAAGACAAGCTGAGCGCTTTGTATTGCATAGGTAATGTAAGCCTTGCGCACAGTGTCAGGTCGTCGGACGACAGCGAAAAATTCCTGTTCAAGCTTTACGACGCAAATTATATAGAAAGCGTTCTTATACCGGCGAAAGACAGGCGCACCCTGTGCCTGTCGACTCAGGTTGGCTGTAAATACAACTGCTTATTTTGCGCAAGCGGGAGCCAGGGGTTTAAAAGAAATTTAAGCGCCGGGGAAATCATATCCCAGATACTTTTTATCCAGGAAAAATTCAAGGATAAAATAACAAACTTCGTATTTATGGGCATGGGCGAGCCGTTTGATAACTACGAAAATTTTAAAAAAGCCGTTAAAATAATGAATGACAAAGACGCGCTTAATATCGCGTCTAGAAGGATTACGGTTTCGACAAGCGGCGTTATACCGGCAATAGAGGATTTTAAAAAATTAGGCCTCCAGGTCAATTTATCCGTTTCCCTGCATGCCGCAAATGATAAATTAAGAAGCGCCCTTATGCCGATTAATAAAAAATACCCGCTGGAAAAACTTATTAAGGTATGCGAGGATTTTTTTGAAACCACAAAAAGAAAAATTACCCTAGAATATATACTTATCAGGGGCGTAAACGATTCTTTAAAAGACGCGGGTGACCTGGCAAAGATAGCCAGGAGATTGAAAGCGAAAGTAAACCTCATAGCGTATAGCAGTATATGCAGGGGTGATTTAGCGGCTCCGGAAAGACAGGTAATAGACACATTTATAAAAGCCCTGATGCGCTACAGGGTCAATGTTATACTGCGCGAATCGAAAGGCAAAGATATCCAGGCAGCCTGCGGGCAGCTTGCGCTTATGCATTCTGAAAATCATTGACAAGCAATTTTTTTTACTGTATAGTCCTAATATTATAAAATTTTGACACGTTATTAACCATATTAATCCTTACATACGGCCAGGCTCAATGTTTATAAATTTTATTTTTTTTACTTTTGTCTTAGCGCTCATATATATAGCATTTAAGGCAGCGCTTGGTATTAAAAATTTTGAAGAAAAACAGGAATAATCCAAAATTAAAAGGAGCAAAATGAAAACCGTGGCTTTTTTTCTTGTCTTTGCTGTGGTGTTTGCCGCCGGGTGCATGAAAAAAACTGAAATAGAGCAGCCAGCTGCGCCTACAGCCGAAGAAGCGGCAATAACCGAAGAAACAATGTTTGCCGAAGACATGACCCCGCTTCAGACCGAAGAAACAAAGATTGTAGTTACAGAAAATCAAACACAGCCGCAAAATGCCCAGGCAGTAACAGCCGGAACAGCTTTTAAAAAACCTACCGTAGAAGAGATGCAGAAGGCCCTGCAGAACGCGGGCTTTTATCGTGGCAAGATAGACGGAAAATCGGGCCCCATGACTAAAAAAGCCATAGAAGAATTTCAGGCGCAGAACGGCCTGAAGGCAGACGGTAAAGCCGGCCCGAAGACTTGGGGAAAATTAAAACCTTACCTTGCCGGCACAGCAGTAAAAAAATAAAGTTGTAAATAATGGGTAATGCAAAAAAATATTTTTTTACCGGAATAGCCACCATATTTCCGGTATTTGTTACTGTTTATATACTTATTATTCTGTTTAAGTTTTCCGATAGCGTGCTCGGTAAGTTTATAAATATTTGGGTATATAATAATTTCGGTTTTAAAATACCCGGGCTTGGAGTGCCGGTTCTGGCAATAGTTATTTTTCTTGTAGGTTTTTTGACAAGGCATTTATTGGGCGGAAAAATTTTACCGTGGTTTGAAAGTATATTTGTCAGGCTGCCTGTAGTAAATCATATATATCTTCCGGCCAAACAATTATCCAGGTTCCTGTTTGGAGAAGGCAAAGAAGGGTCATTTAAAAAAGTCGTCTTGATACAATACCCCAACGAGTGGTCTTATTCCGTAGGATTTCTCACAAACGAGGGCTTAGAAGAACTCAACAAAAAATCAGGCAAAGAATTAGTAAGTGTGCTTGTGTCCACACCACCGTCTCCTTTCTCAGGCCCCCTCATACTTGTGCCTAAAGATAGAATAAAAATATTGGATATGAGCATAGAGCAGGCAATAAAATTCGTGGTTTCGGGAGGCGTAGTGCCGCCGGCATGATTAATAAACAGATAATACGAAAATTTGTAATACTGCTTTTTGTTTCCGCGCTCCTTGGCATATTAAGCAGGATGTGGGGTTTTAACAGCCAGCAAGCATTGGCAATAGCTATATTTTCCGCATCCGTATTGGGAACCGTCCTTTTTTGGGATATGCGCCTGAGTATAGCTTTTATAGGGGCGAGCCTTTTGCTCATGACGAAAACCATAAATTTTGAGCATTTTCTTAAATTCGCCTCTTTCGAAATTATACTGTTTTTGATAGGCATGATGATCCTTTCCGGATTTTTGAAAGACAGCAATTTTTTTATATGGATTGTGACATTAATGCTCAGGGTAAAGAATTTTACAGCCATAAAATTTACCATTATAATATCCGTGATGTCGGCTGTGTTTTCCTGCGCTGTCGGAGAAGTAACCTCCATTATATTTATGGTTATGGCAGTGCTGGAAATATGCGATTTTCTGGAAGTAAACCCGACTCCGTTTGTGCTTATTTCCGTTTTAGCCACAAACATAGGTTCCGCGGGAACCGTTTTAGGCAACCCGGTCGGTATTTTGATTGCCGCGAAATCAGGCTTGACATTCGAAGATTTTTTGGTCAAGGCCTTCCCTGTGATGTGGCTGATACTTATTGCGGCCATTGTTTTTTTAATAATATGGTTCCGCAAGCCATTAAAGGAAATGGATGCCAAGATAAAAGAACACGGCGCCAACGATATGCTGATTAAGCTGATTTCGGTGCCTCCCGATAAACAGCAAATTGCCGGCATAACCCTTCTTTTAAGCACAGTCTTTCTCATAAGCATGCATCACAGGATAGAATTATTTTTGGGCCTAGAATCCAATACGATGTTGTTTATAATACCTATATTGGCAGCTGCGGTTGTTATGATATGGCGTTCTCACCGTGTATTGCACTATATCGAGGAAGATGTCGAGTGGATGACGCTTCTGTTTTTTATATTTTTCTTCGCGCAGGCAGGCACGTTACAGTATACCAACGCCTCCGGGATTTTAGCGGATAAACTGCTGCTTTTGACTGGAAACAATATCAATATTTTAACCCCTGTTATATTGTGGGTGAGCTCTATAACATCCAGTATGCTGGATAATGTGGTCGTAGTAGCTTCGTTCATACCGGTAATACAAAGTTTTCAAATTGTCGGTCCGGCTGCAGGACAAAAGATGTGGTGGGCGCTTTTATTCGGCGCCTGCTTGGGCGGCAACATTACTATTATAGGCTCAACCGCCAATATTGTGGCGTTGGGTTTGATCGAAAAAGAGCGGAAAATAAAAATAAGATTTTTACAATGGTTTAAACCCGGACTTGCTGTCGGGGTTTTTACTACGGCCATTGTATGGCTATATCTTTTGATAGTCTGATTTAAAAATTGCGCGGGTGGTGAAATGGCAGACACGTACGTTTGAGGGGCGTATGGGGCAACCCGTG
>JAFGKX010000095.1 GCA_016928375.1 Candidatus Omnitrophota bacterium
AAAATCATATTGTTGTACAATATATAAATCATTATGAAAACAAAAGCAGTCCTTATAACCGGCTGTTCCTCCGGAATAGGCTTAGAAACCGCTGATTTTTTAAAAAAACTCGGGTGGGACGTATTTGCCGGCGCCAGAAAGCCCGAAGATGTAACCAAGCTGTCGGAGCGCGGGTTATGCGCATGCAGGCTCGATCTTGAGAATTCCGGTTCTATCAAAGAAGCTTTTGATTTCGTGCTTTCCAAAACACAGGGTTCGCTTTACGCCCTTGTCAACAATGCCGGATACGGGCTAACTTGCGCCGTGGAAGATTTGGCAAGAGATCAGATTCGCAGGCAATTTGAGGTTAATTTATTCGGCCTGCAGGAACTTACCAATCTCGCGATACCGGTATTCAGAAAACAGGGTTTCGGCCGCATTGTTAATGTAAGTTCTATCGTAGGCAGAGTGGTGCTTCCGTTTATGGGGGCTTATTGCGCGAGCAAATTCGCGCTTGAAGCATTAAGCGACGCGTTAAGGCTGGAGTTATATGGTACAGGCATACATGTTTCGATAATAGAGCCCGGCTCGATAAAAACCAGGTTTAGCGCGAATGCATCCGCAAATTCTAATAAGCTGACTGCTAAAATTGACAGCCCTCACATAAAGGCCTATCAATCAATCGAACAAGGGCGCAAAAATACCAATAAACAAAATCGTAAATATCCTGCTATAGCAGTCTCAAGAAAGATACTCCATGCCCTAAAAAGCAAAAGGCCGCGCGGGCGTTATCTTGTAGGGCCGGATGCATATGCCGCCGCGATAGCGAGAAAGATACTGCCTGAAGGTGTTATGGATTTTATTCTTTCGCAGAACTTAAAGAAGAGGGGATACGTCTGATCTTTTCTCCCTGCCTATCGTAGTGTACCCGCCGTGCCCCGGAAACACTTTTATATTCTCATCCAGAAGATACAATTTCTTTTCTATGGAGTGTATAAGCTTTGCTTCATCGCCGCCGGGCAAGTCTGTCCTACCTACGCCTGCGGCAAAAAGCGTATCGCCGGAAAAAAGTATATCTTCACATAAAAGGCATATGCCTCCCGGCGTATGCCCGGGCGTATGAATGACCTTTATCATCAGGCTGCTCAGTTCTATCGTATCGCCATCTTTTAACAACATATCAGGCTTTCTTCTTACTGTCAGGCCGCCGTATAATCCGGAAAGGTTGCGCTGCGGATCCGTAAGAAATCCGGCGTCGTCTTCGTGTATATATATGGGCAGGTTAAACTCATCATCCGATAATATATGATCTGCGTGGCCGTGCGTGTTTATGATAAACACAGGCGCAAAGCCTTTTCTGTCTATATGCTTTCTTATTTTATAAAAATCCCCGCCCGGGTCGATAACAGCGCATTTTTTAGAATTTTCATCGGCCAGCAAATAGCAATTAGTCTCAAGCTCTCCGACTATGATCCTGTCTATGATATATCCCACTTATTCCGCCTTGCTAAGGTTGCATCGGTTTATTTAGCCGCCGAATTTATAATGCTTTTTTACGGGTTTTTTAATATTCCATACACAGCTTAAACCCACAGGAAAAGTTACAAAATCCCCCTTGCCAAAAGAGGTTTTAGCGCCGTCTTTTCCGGTAACTTCTACTTCGCCTTCAAGGAAATAACACATTTCCGGCTCATCGTAATACCAGTCAAACTTCGAAACTTCCTTTTCCCATATAGGCTAGCTTAACACTTTTAGTTCTTCCAGTTTGGATTGCTGAGGTTTTTCGATTTTTATCTGCGCCATAACAGCCTCCTTCTTCAATTCCACACTCCGTCTATTTTAGAATTACATTTCAGGCATTTTCCGTCCGTTACGCTGTTTTCCTGTATAAAATAAAGCCTTCTTTTTATAAGTTTCCTGCCGCAACTATAGCATACAGTATCATTGCCCATGTTGTCTACGTTGCCTATGTATACGTACCTGAGCCCGGCCAATTTTCCTATATCGTACGCTTTTTTTATAACCTCCAGTGAAGTAGGCGCGCAATCCGCGTATTGATAATCCGGATGAAATCTGCTTATGTGCCATGGGATATTTACATCGACCCCTGCTATGAAATCCGCTATATTCTTTATTTCGTCTTCGGAATCATTCAGGCCCGGCACTATGAGAGTGGTTACTTCAACCCACATATTCAATTTTTTCATTAATCTTATGGAATTTAAAACAGGTGAAAGCGCGCCGCGGCATATTTTTTTATAACTCTCATCACTAAAAAATTTAAGGTCGACATTGCATGCGTCCAAAAAAGGGTGTATGGTTTTAAGCGCCTCTTCTGTCATATAGCCGTTTGTGACAAACACATTGTACAGGCCTTCCTTTTTTGCAAGTTTTGCCGTATCGTAAGCGTATTCAAAAAATATAGTCGGTTCGGTATATGTATAGGCTATGCTTTTACACCCGCTTCTTTTAGCTTCTTTCACTGTCTCTTCCGGAGAAAACCTGCAGCTGCCGTGGTCAAGGCCGTCTTCCATGGTAATCTGCGATATTTGCCAGTTCTGGCAAAAAATACACCTGAAATTACATCCCGGCGCTGCCACAGAAAAAGATCCCGAGCCCGGAAGAAAATGGTAAAACGGCTTTTTTTCTATTGGGTCTACGTGATAGGCTATTATTTCCGAGTAAGTATGCGTATATAATACGCCGCCCTTGTTCTGCCTCACGCCGCAAAAACCAAACTTCGAATCCGAAATAGCGCAACGGTGCGCGCAAAGGCCGCAACGCACGGCGTTGTTGTTTAATTTTTCATATAGCATTGCTTCTTTTATCATGGTATTGGTATATTATATATAAAAATACTATATATTTAAAGTAAATAATACTATTGACAAGATATATTTTTGTCATATAATTAAAAAATACCTTGAAAAACACACCTTTATACCAAGAGCACGTACGTTTAGGCGCGCTTATGGCGCCGTTTGCCGGATGGAATATGCCTATACAGTATTCCGGCATACTCGAAGAGCACCTGCACACAAGGACAAGCGCCGGGATTTTCGATATATGCCATATGGGCGAATTTCTGCTTAAAGGCGATACTGCCGCGCAAGATGTTGACGCTCTCACCACATGCAAAATAAGCGATATGCTTCCCGGGCGATGCCACTATGGATTCATGCTTAATGACAACGGCCGCATAATAGACGACCTTATTGTATTCAAACTTAAAGAAAACGAATTTATGATTGTCGTCAATGCCGGCACTATCGACAAGGATAAGGCATGGATAAAGCTGCATCTGTCAAAGCAAACGCATTTCGAGGACATATCCGATAAAACAGCCAAAATAGACCTGCAGGGCCCGCTTTCCGGGGAAATACTCTCTTCGCTTACAAGCGCGGATCTTGGCGCGATAAAAAAATATCATTTTACATCCGCAAAGGTGGCAGGTGTAGAAACGCTTATAAGCAGGACCGGCTACACGGGCGAGCTCGGATACGAGCTGTATTTTCCTTCTGACAAAGCCGCGGTATTGTGGAATATTCTCCTTGGAAACAAAAACATAAAACCCATAGGCCTGGGAGCGCGGGACACGCTTCGCCTGGAGATGGGCTATTCTCTCTATGGCCACGATATAGACGAAAACCACACGCCGCTTGAGGCAAACCTTGAAAAATTTATTCATACAGATAAGAACTTCGTCGGAAAAGACGCGCTTATTAAACAAAAGGCCGCAGGCGCAAAGAAGCTTCTTGTCGGCTTTATGTGCGAAGGGCGAAGAAGCCCCAGGCAGGACTTTGATGTTTTGTGCGGCGAGGAAACAGCCGGAAAAGTAACAAGCGGCTCGTTTTCTCCTTGCCTAAAAAAGGCAATTGGTTTATGCTATATTGACACGGCAAAAGCCTATTTGGGAAATAAAATAATCTTAAACAGCGGTAATATAAACATAGAGGCAGTTATCACAAAACCGCCTTTTTACAAGAAGATCCCTCGCCAATATTAGATGCTCGCACTTGCTCGCATCTTAATGACGCTCGGGATTAAATTTACTTCATAAATTTAAGGAGTTATAATGATACCCGGAGACTTAAAATACACCAAGGACCACGAATGGGCAAAGATCGACCTAAACCACGCCGTCATAGGCATAACGGACCACGCGCAAAAAGAACTCGGGGATATAACTTTTGTGGAAGTCCCTGAGACAAAAACCATCTTAAAGCAAGGCGGCGCGCTTTCAACGGTAGAATCCGTAAAAGCAGCCAGCGATATATACGCGCCGGTTTCCGGCGAAATAATAGAAGCGAACGAAGCCCTGGCAGATAAACCGGAGTTGATAAACCAGTCGCCTTACGAAAAAGGATGGCTTTGCAAGATTAAATTATCCGACCCGAAAGAAGCCTCAAAGTTAATGGATGCCCGGCAATATGAGGAATATTTAAATACACTAAAAAAATGAGTTACGTAGCCAACACCAAAGAAGAAAAATCTGAAATGCTTAAAGCCGTCGGTATAAACGACGGCAATATAGACAGACTATTCGATGATATACCAAAAAGCCTGAGGGCTAAATCCTTTGCTCTTCCCAAAGGAAAAAGCGAATACGAAGTTACCCGGGATATCAAAAAATTATCTTCCAGGAACAATACCGGGCTTATCTCTTTTCTTGGAGCAGGTTATTACGATCATTTCATACCCGAGGCCGTCAATGCCCTCGCTGCGCGCTCTGAATTCTACACCGCATATACCCCTTATCAGCCGGAGGCGTCCCAGGGAACTCTGCAGGCAATATATGAATATCAAAGCAGTATATGCCGCTTGACCGGAATGGGAGCGGCAAACGCTTCTTTGTACGACGGCTCAACCGCGCTTTATGAAGCCTGCATGATGGCTATAAGGATTACCGGCAAAAATAAAATATTGAGCGACATGTCGGTTAATCCTATTCATAGAAAAATCCTGTATTCTTACACCGGAAATTTATCCATAGAATTCAAAGAAATACCGCTGGTTCATGGCCAGAGCGACAGGAAAACAATCGACGAATATCTAGACGACAATACTGCCGCGATAATACTGCAAAATCCTAATTTCTTCGGCGCTATCGACGATTTTACCGACATTATAAAAAAATGCCACGACAAAGGAGCGCTCGCGATCGTAAGCGTTTACCCTATATCGCTGGGGCTTTTAAAAACGCCTGCCGAGATGGGAGCGGATATTGTAGTCGGCGAAGGCCAAAGCCTGGGAATGCCCCTTTCTTTCGGCGGGCCCTACCTGGGCATAATGGCAACGACAAAAGAATATGTGCGTAAGATGCCGGGCAGAATAGTCGGAGCTACAACGGATACAGACGGCAAACGCGGCTTTGTCCTTACGCTCCAGACAAGAGAGCAGCACATACGAAGAGAAAAAGCAACTTCTAACATATGTTCCAATGAAGCGCTTTGCGCCTTACGCGCTGTAATATATTTATCGATTATGGGCAAGGAAGGTTTAAAAGAAGTCGCCGGACTTTGTTTTAAAAAGGCCGAATACGCAAAAAATATAATCGGAAAAATCAAAGGAGTTGAAGTTAAAAGAAGTTCACCGACTTTTAACGAATTTACCCTGAATCTGCCGAAAGATCCGGAAGAAATAATACAAAAGATGCTGGCTAAGGGCTTTATAGCCGGTTTTCCTGCCGGAAGGCATTATCCTGATTTAAAAAATTACATGATTGTCGCTGTTACCGAGAAGCACTCAAAAGAAGAGATAGATAAATACGCAAAAGAACTGGAGTCCGCTCTATGGAGCTGATATTCGAGATATCCAAAAATGGCAAAAAGGCATATACGCTGCCTGAGTGCGATATCTCCTCGGATAAGCAGATAGAACAAAAATACCTGCGCAAACAAGATGCCCGGCTTGTTGAAGTATCGGAATTGGATGTTATCAGGCATTTTACCGCATTGTCAAAGATGAATTTCAGCGTAGATTCAAATTTTTACCCATTAGGCTCCTGCACCATGAAATACAACCCAAAGTTTACGGAATACCTGGCATCTCTGGATGGATTTTGCATGCTGCACCCTCTCCTGCCGCAAATTAAAGGCGGAGAAAAATTATCCCAGGGCGCGCTTACCATAATATACGAACTTGAAAAATTGCTCTGCGAAATAACAGGGATGGACGAATTTACCTCCCAGCCCATGGCTGGGGCGCACGGCGAATTAACGGGCATAATGATTATTGCCCATTATCACAAATTAAAAGGCGAACAAAGAAAAATAGTGCTTATACCTGATTTAGGGCACGGCACAAATCCCGCAAGCGCGGCAATCGCTGGGTATCAGGTGCGAGCGATACCCTCGGGCAAAGACGGGCTGATGGATATGGGCTGCCTTAAGAAAGAATTGACCAAAGATGTTGCCGCTATTATGCTCACCTGCCCGGACACGCTAGGCATATTTAACCCAAAAATAAAAGAAATTGCCGATCTTGCGCATAAAGCCGGCGCGCTTATGTATTACGACGGAGCTAATTTAAACGCTATCTTAGGCAAGGCTAGGCCCGGAGACCTGGGCTTTGATGTCGTGCATCTTAACCTTCACAAAACATTTGCCACACCTCACGGCGGCGGAGGCCCCGGGGCAGGGCCCGTCGGAGTAAAAAAGGAATTGGCCAAATATCTGCCTATTCCCAGAATTAAACAAGATAAAGGTGAATTATCCCTGGATTTTTCCATGAAATTCTCCATCGGGAATATAGCGCCTTTTTATGGGAATTTTCTAGTGCTGGTAAAAGCTTACGCGTATATAATACTTCTGGGCGGAGAAGGCCTTGTGGAGGCGAGTGAAAATGCCGTATTAAACGCGAATTACATAATGCATAAATTAAAAGATTACTACGACCTCCCGTTTAAGCGCGCGTGCATGCACGAGTGCGTATTTTCCGCGTCAAAACAGTCCGAAAAAGGCGTACATGCTATCGATATCGCGAAGGCATTGATAGACAAAGGAATACACCCTCCTACTGTTTATTTCCCGCTGATTGTCAAAGAGGCCATGATGATAGAACCGACAGAGACAGAATCGAAACAAACTCTGGATAATTTTATCAGCATAATGATAGAAATCGCAAAGCTCGCCGATAAAGACCCTCAAAAATTTAAGGAATTCCCGAAAACCACTCCGGTAAAAAGGCTCGATGAAGTAAAGGCCGCCAAAGACCTTAATTTAAGCGCATAAAATTTATGGAAATTCTAGATAAAAGCTTTGATACCGTCAAAGAAAATCTTATCTTTGACGAATTACTGCTTAGCGAAGCTGAAAACGGAAAGCGCGCTAAAACACTCAGGGTGTGGGAGCCTGAAGATTACGCGGTGGTCATTGGAAAAGGCTGCAGCGAAGAAGAAGATGTATACACGGAAAGATGCCTTAAAGAGAATGTTCCGGTATTGAAACGCGCCTCCGGAGGCGGCACGGTTTTAATCGGAAAAGGGTGCCTGGGGTATTCTCTTGTCCTGCCTTACGAAGCCAATACTAATTTTACGAATATAAAACAATCCTATAAATATATTCTCGGAAAAATAGCGGGCGCATTTTCAGAAAAAGGCATAAATCTTACTTATGAACCGGTGTCGGATTTAGCATTAGACAACAAAAAAGTCTCCGGAAACTCTCAGGCGCGAAAAAGAAAGTTTTTTCTGCACCACGGCACTTTCCTGTACGCGCTTGACCTGGATAAAGTCTCTTATTACCTTAAAGAGCCCAAAAAAATCCCGCCTTACAGAAAATTCAGAAAACATAAGGATTTTCTCGCAAACCTGAAATTGCCGGCATCGGAAATCAGGAGCTTAATTAAATCGGCTTTTTTGGAAAAAATATCCTGAAGGAATGACAAAGGCCTTTTATGGCGCAGTCAGGACAATTTGGCTTTCGGGCAATGCAAATCTTTCTTCCGTGACTAATTAAAAGATGAGAAATCTCGCCCCATTGTTTTTTATCGAACAATTTCATTAAATCCTGTTCTATCTTTACCGGATCGCCGCTTTGGGAAAACCCAAGCCGCCCGCTTAATCTTATTACGTGAGTATCCACGGCTATGCCTTCAATCCTGCCGAATCCTTCAGACAATACTATGTTCGCGGTCTTTCTTGCCACACCGGGCAGTTTAACCAGGCCCTGCATCGACGACGGAACTTTTCCGCCGAAAGCGCCGCGTATCATCGCGGCTGCGTTTATAATATTTTTTGCCTTGTTTTTATAAAACCCCGCAGATCGTATCTCGTTTTCGAATATTTTTATGTCCGCATCCGCATAATCCCTGACTGTCTTATATTTTTTAAATAACGATGCGGTTATTATATTGACCCTCTTGTCAGTGCACTGGGCGGACAATATCGTAGCAACCAGAATCTGCATCGGGCTGGAGAATGTTAAGGCTATTTTGGCTCTTGGGTAGGACTTTTTAAGAAGCTTGAATATTTTTTGGGCTCGGGATTTATCTGGCATGTTTAGCGCCGACGGAGAAAAGGCCTATTTTTTTATCCTTTGCCTCTTGTTCCGCTTTTTTAAGCCGATTGAGGTATTTTACATTTATGGTTTTTCTGTATATAACGGCATAGCCGCTGCGCAATAATTCCTCATTAACCATTTTATCGCCTACGAATACGTAGGCAAGCCATCGCCCATATTTATCGCTGATTTCTTTATCGAATTCCAGTTTTATGCGCTTGCCCTGCACCAGTGTTTTGTTCAGCATCTGGGCTTCAACGGCATAAGGTTTTGGGTCATAAACCCATTTATTATTTACCTTTTTTCTTAATTCCGGAGTATCTATACCGATGTAGCGTACGCTTTTATTATTGGCCAATATTATGGTATCCCCGTCTAAAACAGTCCGCACGAAATAAAAATTACCGTTGTCGGCAAGGCCGGGAAAATTAAAGAATAGAAAAACAAAAACGGCAAGAACTGCGATCTTAAACTTCTTCATGGCCCGGGGTATGTAAATTATCCAGAACATACTGGTTTATCGCTTCCCTCTCTTTTGCAGAGGCATGCGTTAAATGCACTGCGACATCGAATGTTTTATCCGGCATAGAATCTATTCTTACCACCTGTCCCACAACCTTGATAGGCGCTTTTTGCTGCGGCAGCCTTATTTTTATTATAAGAAAGGTCCATAGCGGTATTATGTTTTCGGATTTAAACAATACGCCTATAGCGCTTATATTCTTTGACTCTGCTTTTTTATATTCTTCCTGAAATGCGTAATGAAACGAAAGATTGGCGCTAAGGCGAATAAACCTTCTCTTTTCTACTCCCTTTTTATCTCCGGCATCTATTGCTTTAACTGGCGCCTGCGGCGGCATTGCTTCTATTTTTTCCACAGATTCCTGTGATGGGCCGTAATATTTTATTATAGCGTCCTGGATATCGCTCATAGTCCCGATAAAAGGCTGAACCTTACAACCTGTAACC
>JAFGKX010000009.1 GCA_016928375.1 Candidatus Omnitrophota bacterium
ATTTCTTACACCTTTGTTTATCACTTGCTTTGCGCATTTCAATGATTTATATAAAATTACAGCATTGCTTCTGTTCTTTGGATTCAAATATATATTGCGCGAGCTTATGGCAAGCCCGTCTTTTTCGCGCACAATGGGCAAGACCTTAACATTAACATTCATATTAAGGTCTTCTACCATTTTATTTATTATTATTGCCTGCTGCGCATCCTTTTGCCCGAAATAAGCTGCATCAGGTTCAACAAGATTGAATAATTTAGCAACAACAGTCGCAACTCCTTTAAAATGCGACGGACGCGATACACCGCATAAAACTTCGCCGAGCCCTTCGACATTTACATAAGTTTTAAACCCATCAGGATACATTATTGCGGTGTTCGGGATAAACACAATATCAGTATTTTCTTTTCTTAGTAGGTTTAAATCCCTCTTTAAATCTCTCGGGTATCTTGACAGGTCTTCATTTGGCCCAAATTGAGTTGGGTTTACAAAAATACTCACAACGACAATATCGCATTCTTTAGAAGCTTGTTTTATCAAAGAAAGATGCCCGTCATGCAAATACCCCATGGTAGGCACAAAACCGATTGTCTTTTTGCTTAGTTTTATTTTTCTTATCTGCTTTTTTAATAAATCTATATTTTTTACAAGCTGCATTTTATTTCTTTTAATGGCTTCACCACAAATGCGCGTTTATACATCCTCGGATGAGGGATTTTAAGAGTCTTTAAATTAATCTTTCTATCGCCGTAAAGTAAAATATCAAGGTCTATTATGCGGGGGGCGTTTCTGATTGCCTTAAGCCTGCCAAGCTCCTTTTCTATTTTCTTAAGCTCTCTTAATAATCTATAAGGCGGCAAACTCGTTTGTATTTTTATCGCGCCGTTTAAAAATTTACCTTGCTTTGGCCCGCCTATTGGCTCTGTTTCTATCAAAGATGATACTTTTAAAACTTTTATTCCGTCAGTCTGCCTTAATTTATTTATTGCCTGTTTTATATATCCGCGCCTGTTTCCAATATTAGAGCCGATGCCCAGATAAACCAATACCATTTATTTGTGCAGTTTCTTTATTCTATCAACCGCCTCTTTAAGCCGCTCTTCGGATACTGTAAGCGCCATGCGTATATAGCCTTCGCCGTTTGGCCCGAAACCTACGCCCGGAGTAGCCACTATATCGCATTCTTTAAGCAGCATCCTCGCAAATTCCGTAGATGTCGAACCTGCAGGCACAGGAATCCATACATAGAATGTCGCTTTTGGCTTTTTTATCTTCCATCCTAATTTATTAAGCCCGTCAACCAGCACATCGCGCCTTGATTTGTATAGATCATTGAGTTCATTTAAATGAGAATCATCTGTTTTAAGCGCCATAATACCGGCAAATTGAACTGCCTGGAAAATACCTGAATCGATATTTGATTTCACCTGAGCCAAGGCATTGATAACATCTTTATTCCCCGTCGCAAAACCAATTCTCCATCCGGTCATATTATATGTTTTAGAAAGAGAATGAAACTCCACCCCTACTTCTTTTGCGCCCGGAATCTCAAGAAAACTCAACGGGCGGTTATTATCAAAATAGATCTCCGAATATGCAGCGTCGTGACAAACGATTATATTATGCTCTTTGGCATATTCTATTACCTTTTCAAAAAATTCCCTTTCACAAGTCGCAGATGTCGGATTATTAGGATAGTTCAGAAATATTATCTTCGCTCTTTTGGCGACCTGTGCATCGATAATATCCAGATCCGGTAAAAAATCGTTGCTTTCCAAAAGCGGCATGATATGACATATGCCTCCGGCAAAAATAGTGCCGGATTTATAAGGGGGGTAGCATGGGTCCGGAATAAGCGCTACATCCCCCGGATTTATAAATGCAAGCGGGGTATGAGCTATACCTTCTTTTGAACCTATCAAAGGCAATACTTCAGTATCAGGATCAAGTGTTACGGAAAATCTTGTTAAATACCAATCAGCGATTGCTTTACGAAACTGCGGTATGCCGTAATTTAACGCGTATTTATGATTTGAAGGATCCTGCGCTGATTCATACAAACTTTCTATTATATGCATCGGGGTAGGGGTATCAGGGTCGCCGACGCCTAAATCAATAATGTCCCTGCCTTTTAATATCGCGTCTTTTTTAATTTTGTCTATTTCCGCGAAAAGATACGGCGGCAGACTTTTAAGTCTCTGCGAAGTTTCTATTTTCATATCATATCTCCTTAATTACGTCCTGCATTGTATAAAGTTTAGGCGATTTTCCTATAATAAATTTGCATGATCGCAACGCTCCTTTCGCCAAACCATCTCTTGAATGCGCTTTATGTGTGATCTCTATTCTTTCATTCTCACCGGCAAATATTACCGTATGGTCTCCTATCACATCGCCTGCCCTGACCGCGTGTATGGCAATTTCACCTTTCGGCCTTTTGCCGATGTTGCCTTCTCTTCCGAAAATTATTTTATATTTTTTGCCTCTGCCTTTTGCCTGCATTATCTCATCAGCCAGCCGTTTGGCTGTGCCGCTTGGAGCGTCTTTTTTCTGGTTATGGTGAGTTTCTATTATTTCTATATCGTAGTCATCTCCCAAATGAGATGCGACACTGCCTACGATATTAAAAAGCACATTGACGCCGACACTCATATTCGGAGATACCAGTATCGGTATCGAGGATGACGCTGATTTAATAATTATCATTTCCTCATCGGTCAATCCGGTCGTTCCTATGACAATGGGCTTATGAGCTGCCTTAGCCTGTTTTACGTTATTTATAGTAGAAAGCGAGCTGGTAAAATCCGTTATTACATCACTCTTTTCTATTACCTTCTGAATATCGGAGATTATAGGAACGCCTAATTCACCGATACCACAGACTAACCCTATGTCTTGGCCTATATCCGGATGGTCTTTTTTTTCTACGGCGCCGACAATGGAAAATTCGCCTGATTCTACGGCTAAAGAAACAATTCTTTTTCCCATTCTGCCGCAGCAGCCGCTGACAATTAAATTAATCATATCTCTCTCCTTATTATCTCGTCATTGCGAACGAAACGAAGCAATCTCATATTTAAAGTCGTTCCGCCCCCTCACAATAACGGGTTTTTTATATTAATTTATAATCTTTCAATGCCTTTTTCAATATTTCTAAATTCGCCTCTGACATCGCGCACATAGGCAGCCTTAAATCCGGCTCTATCATTTTCATAAGGCCCATCGCTGTTTTTACAGGAATGGGGTTTGTCTCGATAAACATCGCTTTGATTAAAGGCAGCAGTTTATAATGAATTTCCCGCGCCTTTTCGATATTGCCTTTTTCGAATTCCGACACAAGAACAGCTACATCTTTCGGTACAATATTTGCCACAACGGAAATTATTCCTATGCCGCCTATACTTAAAATAGGCAAAGTTAGGCTGTCATCACCTGAAATCAGTTCGAAATTCGCAGGGCATAATGCTTTTATGCGCGACATCTGATCAAGGCTGCCCGATGCCTCTTTTACTCCTACTATATTTTTGCAGTCGCGCGCCAATTTTGCTATAGTCTCAGGCTCTATATTGACTCCGGTGCGTGAAGCGATATTGTAAAGAATAATCGGGATTTTAACGCTCTCGGCAATAGCTTTAAAATGCTCATACAGGCCTTTTTGCGGCGGGCGGTTATAATACGGCGAAACCTGTAATGACGCATCCGCGCCTACTTTTTGGGCATGGCGCGTAAGCATTATTGCTTCATCCGTTGAATTCGACCCTGTACCTGCAATGACAGGCACTCTTTTTCGAACCTGCTCAACGGCAATCTCTATCACCCTGTCATGTTCTTCATAAGACAGGGTCGCTGATTCTCCGGTTGTGCCGCACGGCACTATTCCCGATGTACCGTTTTTAATATGAAATTCTATTAAATCCCTGTATCTTTTTTCATCTAATTTGCCTTTTGAAAAAGGCGTGACTATTGCCACCATTGAACCTTTAAACATGGTTTTTTCTCCTATATTGTTAATGCCCTATGCAGCATATGCCATTTGCCGCAAAGCCTCTATTCTTTTATTTATCGGCGGATGCGTAGCGAATAAATCCGCTGTCTTTCCTTCTTTCAACCCCATTTTACTTCCTTTAGGGTCACATATACAAAGGTGCGCTATTCCCTGATTCATAGAACGCGTAGG
>JAFGKX010000096.1 GCA_016928375.1 Candidatus Omnitrophota bacterium
TAAATAAGCGCTGCCTACTGCCGCCATAGTAAAAGGAAAACCTATCTTCGCAAAATCAATAAAGCTCACCTTGTAGCCCTCTTTTTTTAAGAAACCGCATGCCACGATATTCGCCGACGCGCCTATAGGTGTAATATTACCGCCTAAGGATGTACCGATAAGCAGTCCGAATAAAAATAGTTCCTGCCCTACGCCCAAAGAAGCTGCGACTAATTTTGCGACAGGTATCATAGCAACCGTATATGGTATATTATCTATAAATGCGGATAGCAGAACCGAGATCCATATTATTATAGAATACGCCAGAAACTGGTTGTTATTAGCATATTTTATGATAATACCGGCAATATCGTCTATTATGCCCCTGTGTGTCAGGCTTCCTACTAATACAAAAATCCCTATTAGGAAAAAAAACGTGTGCCAGTCAAGGTCTTTTATCAAAGACATGGATTCTTTGTGTTTTGTTCCATGCCAGATAAGTCCTGTGAGCCCGTATGCCAAGCAGATTATGGCTATTGTATAAGGCGGCCTGTCTTTAAAAAAACTCGACAAGGCAAGCGTAAACATCATAAGGCTTAGCAATATAGTCGGAATCCACGTCTTTACCTTAACCTCTTCTATTTTTACGACAGGTTGTTTATTTTTCCTGAATATAAAATACAATACCAGAAAAGAAGCAGCTGCTCCTATTTCAACAGCAAATGTTATGCCCGGCCTTCCCTTCATCCAGAAAAAATCAGTGAAACTCATGCCGCTTGAAAGCGCAAGTATGATGCTGGGGCTGTCTCCTACCATAGTAGCGCATCCCTGAAGATTAGATGAGACCGCAATGCCTATTAAAAAAGGCACGGGGTTTACCTTAAGCCTTTTCGCTACCTCGAATGCTATCGGGGCAACTATTAAAATCGTTGCTACATTTTCTACGAAACTTGAAATAAACCCGCTTAACAAACACACTGACAGCATTGCCATGCCGATATTTTTCGAACGGTCCACAAGCCTTGTGGCAAGAAATGCAGGGACCGATGAATTTGTAAAAAGCGCGGATAAAACCATCGTACTGCAGAATACAGCCAGCACATTATAATTTATGCTTAAAAAAGCTTCCCTTAAGCTTAAGGCCTGGCCTATAAAAAGAGCGGCTATTGCCGAACCCAGTATGATAAAAGGGCGGCCTTTCTTTAATACTATCAGTACATATGCCAAAAGAAATATAAATAATACAAAAATTTTCATATTCTTATTTTTTCCAGGCTTAAGTCCGGGGCCGGCGCAGTCACAACCGTTGCGGCCACGCTGCCGGGTAATTTTCTATATTCTACTTCTATCATACGGCTATCCTGCAGCTTATCGCTATAACGCGCTACTATTGAAGCTGCGGCAGATATATGCGCGCTGTCAAGAATGCCCTTAGCTACAGCAACCGGGCCCTTTGTGCTGACAGGGCGGAAACAAATATCCCCGGGCTGGGCAAGATACAGCAGCCTTTTGTTTTCCCTGTCGTTTCTTCCCACAACAAGTTTTATATTTTCAGTTAAGCGAAAATGCCTGCCTATCTTCAGAAAATATACATCCGTTACGCTAAAGTCCTGCTTATATTTTATCAGATCTCGCAGCCTATTTGCAAACCCTAAATCAGTAAGCAGGCATCCTCCTGCCGGTGTAGGATAATCTGTTATTTTGAATTCTTTTGCAAGTTCGATTTGCGGTTTTCTCGAGCGCCCTTTTATATCAAGCAGCTTATCCCTGTCAACCCAGCGCTTTTCTTCGGGTATCGTCGGAGTCAATAATTTTGCCGAAAGCGGCCTCAAGATAAAGCCCTCAAGTCCGATATGTCTGTCTATCAATTCCAGCGCGTCTTTTCGCTGAGACATGGGCCGCTCTCCCAGCACTTCCCCTGTTACCAAAAACCCGGCGCCTATTTCTTTCATATATTCATACGCCTTTTTAAACATAAAAGCATGACAGTCTATACACGGATTTATGTTCCGGCCATAGCCATGTTGAGGGTTTTTTATTATTCCGAAAAGCTCTCTGCTTATATCAAAAATCTTCAAGCTTATACCCATAGCCTGAGCGGCTGTTTTTGCCGGAAGACAGGCCTGTTCTTCGCTGCCGCTGTAAAATACCGAGGTAAAATTAACCGCCTCTATTTTTATGCCCTGGTTCAGAATAAGCCTTGAAGCTAATATACTGTCTAATCCGCCGGATAATAACGATATTGCCTTTATCATTTAATAACCTTGCTTATTATTCCGCCGCCTAAAACAACTTCTTCTTTATAAAACACAACTGCCTGCCCCGGAGCAACATCCTTTTGCGGCTGCGCAAATTCGACTTTTGCTTTATCTTTGCCCAAACTCCCTATCATTGCGCGAGCCGGTTGTTGATTATACCTTATCTGCGCCATCACTTTTACGGGCTTATCGATTTTTTCTGCCGAAACCCAGTTGACACGTTCGGCTAAAAGGCCGCTGGAGCATGTCTCTTTTTCGGTTCCGACAATTATCGCGTTGCCTGTTTTATCAATCGCTGTTACGTATAAAGGTTCTTTATACGCGACCGCCAAGCCTCTTCTTTGTCCTATTGTATAAAACGCGATACCCATGTGCTGGCCCAGCACTTCTTTTGTTTTAGAAAATATAACGGGCCCGGGCCTTGCCAGGGACGGGTCTTCTTTTATCAAAAAATCTTTGTAGCCTCCGCCGGATATAAAACATACCTCCTGGCTGTCGGGCCTGTTGTGAGTTTTTAATCTTAAGTTTTTAGCGAGGCTGCGCACTTCATCCTTACTTAAATCTGAGAGGGGGAATATAATTTTTTTAAGAACTGCCTGTTTTAAGCGAAATAAAAAATAAGACTGATCCTTTTTCTTATCTTTTGCTTTTTTTAAAATATATCTTTTGCGAAAGCGGCTGTGATTTACTGCGGCATAATGGCCTGTTGCGATATATTCCGCATTAAA
>JAFGKX010000097.1 GCA_016928375.1 Candidatus Omnitrophota bacterium
AAAAAGTAAATTTTTAAAATCCCTTCCTTTTAAGCTTACAAAAGCGCAGTCAGATGTAATAGAACAGATAGAAAAGGACATGACTTCGAAAAAAACCATGCATAGGCTCTTACAAGGCGAAGTCGGGTCCGGCAAAACAGCGGTTTCCGCGTACGCATTGGCGCTGACAGTTTTTAATAAACACCAGGGGCTTATAATGGTTCCTACGGAAATCCTGGCCGAGCAGCATTACCTGACTTTAAGCAAGATGCTTTCCCCGCTAGGTATAGAAGTAGCGATTCTTATAAGCGGCCTGACTAAAAAAGAAAAGATTAATACGCTGCAGCTTATTAAATCCAAAGAAGCTGATGTAGTGGTAGGCACGCATGCGCTGATACAAGAAGCGGTTGAATTTAATGACCTTGGCCTTGTAGTAATTGATGAACAGCATAAATTCGGAGTAGAGCAAAGAGGGTCGTTTAAAGATAAAGGATATAATCCACACGTACTGGTTATGAGCGCAACGCCGATACCAAGGACTCTGGCAATGACGCTTTACGGAGACATGGATATATCCATAATAAATGAAATGCCCATGGGCAAGCGGCGCGTCGAGACTTTTGTAGTTTCCGCCCAGCAGAGAGAAAGCGCGTATGAATTTTTAAAAACAGAAATAAAAAACAACAGGCAGGGTTATATAGTTTCTCCGGTTATAGAAAAATCCGAAAAACTTCAGGCAGACGGCGTAAATAATCTGTACGAAGAACTGATTAAAAAATTCCCGGAATTTAAGCTGGCACTTTTGCACGGCAGGCTTAAGGCGCAGCAAAAGCAGGAAATAATGAGTGATTTTAAAAAGAAAAAAACAGATATACTTGTGGCTACTACTGTTATAGAAGTGGGTATAGATGTCCCTAATGCCTCGGTAATGCTTGTGGAAAACGCCGAAAGATTCGGCTTAAGCCAGCTACATCAGCTGCGCGGCAGGATAGGCAGAGGCAAATTTCAGTCATATTGTATTTTGTTGTCCGATCCTAAAACACAAAACAGCGTTTCCCGGCTCGATGCAATGGCGCAGACTGATGATGGATTTAAAATCGCGGAGCAGGACATGTCTATACGCGGCACAGGAGAACTTTTTGGAACAAAACAGCATGGTGAGCCGCTATTTGAAATCGCAAATTTAAAAGATGATATAGAAATACTCGAGCAGGCGCGAAAAGAGGCTTTTTGCCTGATAGAGCAGGATGCGCTGCTGGAAAACGAGCGCAATAAAGTGCTTAAAGAAAAACTTCTTGCAAAATTCAAGGATACTTTCTCGATAGGCCTTACAGGTTGAAATATTTTTCTTTGATTGAGTATGTATTTGTGATAGAATTTAGCAGTACATAATTATACAAATATAACATTGGATAAAAATAAAACATGTCATCCGTTGCATTAGCTTATGTATTAACTGCTGTTATCAGCATAACCATTTCTCTGGTATTGGTCCGCCTGGCTACTTTATCTTCCGTGGCAAAGGTAAAAACCGTTAATGGTGATGCGGGAAAAAATACTCGCGCAGATTCAAGAAGCATTTCAGGCGGCGACTTTGCGCATACAATAAAACATGTCATATATAATGAAATAGAAGGCATGACAGGCTCTAAACAGCGGGAGGACAAAATAAGCGAGCGTATTTCCTCGGTATTTAACGAGGAATTGAAAAAAAGGGTGGAATCAAAAAGCGATGAATTGCACAAAAGATATGAATCTGTAATAAAAGAAAAGATGCAGAATGAAGAAATTGCCTGGAAAAAATATAACAAGGCGCTTGCTGAGAAAAAAGAAACTGAGACCGTTATAAGGAGCATTGCCGAGGGCCTTATTGTGGTGGACGCCAAAGGAAAAGTTGTTATGATGAATCCGGCGGCGGAAAGGCTTCTGGGGGTTTCCAGGGATGATAAAGTCGGAAAATCCATGCTCGAGAATATAAAAGACGAACAATTGGTTTCTCTGGCAGGCGGCGCGCGCTCAGGCAGCGACAACGATAAAGAAATAGAGATAGTGGCCAGGCAGGATGATACAAAAAAGGTGCTGAGGGCAAGCAGCGCAGTTATAGAGAATGAAAACGGCCAGACCGTGGGCATGGTCTCGGTCTTAAGCGATATTACGAAGCAGAAAGAATTAGACAGGCTTAAATCAAATTTTGTTGCCAGCGTTACGCATGAATTGCGCACGCCGCTTATTGCCGCCGAAAAATCCATTTCTCTGATGCTGGAAAAGACGATGGGCGATATTTCGGAAAAGCAGGAACAATTTCTTTCTTTGGCGCAGCGCAACCTGAAAAGATTAAGCGCGTTAATAAATGATTTACTCGACCTTTCAAAACTTGAGGCGGGTAAGTTCGAGCTTAAGCGCAGGCCCTCCCGCATAGAAGAGATAGTGGATGCTGCGGCCCAGACTCTGCAGCCATGGGCTAATACAAAATTAATAACCATCGACAGGAACATTTGCAACGAAATCCCGGAAATCAGCATGGATCCCGACAGGATAACGCAAGTGTTGTATAATCTCGTCGGAAATTCCATTAAATTTACCCCCAACAAAGGCCGTATAATAATCGAAGTGGTTTTAAACAAAGAGAAAGAAGAGCTCGAAGTCAGCATTATGGATAACGGCATAGGTATTTCGAAAGAACACCTGCCGCGGATTTTCGATAAATTTTATCAGGCGAGCGAAAGAGCGAGCACCGATATAAACGGCACAGGCATAGGGCTTGCTGTTGTGAAAGAAATCGTGGAGCTGCATAACGGCAGAATATGGGTTGAAAGCGAAAAAGGCCAGGGCACGAAGTTTATATTTACTATTCCGGAAAAATCAGCATAACGCGTACATAATGGAGGTTTAATATGGATGAAAAAAATAAAGTCCTTTTGGTAGATGATGAGGTTGATTTTGCGCAGACTATGGCATATTGGCTTGAGACCAACGGGAATTCCGTTGTAACTGCCAATAACGGCCCGGATGCGCTTAAAATTATAAGGGAGACTCCCCCTGACATAGTGTTTTTAGACCTTAATATGCCCGTTATGAACGGAGTAGAAGTCTTAAAAGAAATAAGGAAAATAAACAAAGACCTTCCTGTAATAATAATAAGCGCCTATCTGGAAAATATGGAAATGGTTTCTGAGGCAACGGCCTATGGAATATCCGGAGTGTTCCATAAGAGCAAAGATTTTCAGGAAGGGTT
>JAFGKX010000098.1 GCA_016928375.1 Candidatus Omnitrophota bacterium
ATAGTAGTCATGTCTATCGGCCCTTGCAGCCTTACAATGTGTAAATTATCATAATCCTCTATTTTCTTTATGAAGGCAGGCATAATACCTTTATTGTTCTTAAAAAATTCTCTCAGCATAATATTCCTCCTTTTATAATTTTATTCTAATTGAAGGAAACCTGTTTTTAAAAATAAACGAACCTATTATACAGGAAAAGCCGCTTATTAGCAAGGCGGATGGCGCGCCTATGTTAGCGGCCAGAGTGCCTGCCAAAAGGCTTCCGAACGGGGCCATCCCTAAAAATGCTATTACATAAAGGCTGATAACGCGCCCGCGTTTATCATCATGCGATAGGTGCTGCAAGAGCGTATTGCTCGATGCTATCTGAATCATCATCCCGAAACCAACGGCCAGCATAGATACAACAGAGAGCCAAAGAACCCCGGAAAAAGAAAAAACAATCAGCCCAAAACCAAAAATACTTGCTGCTATGGGTATAATTTTCTCGAGGCCTTCGGCTGTTTTTCTTGATGCCAGAAAAACAGCGCCTGCTAAAGCGCCGAGGCCTGTCGAGCCCATAAGAAGCGCCAATGTATCGGGCCCGCCCCTGAGTATATCTTTTGCGAATATGGGCATAAGCACGACGTAAGACATGCCCATTACACTTATCAATGAAACTAAAAGCAATATATGCCTTATCGGTAAAAAATTAAACGCATACACAAGGCCGTCTTTTAAATCATATAAAATATGCTTTTTGCTTTTTAATTTTACCTGGTTTGTTTTCATTGCCACAAGCGCCCAGATTACCGCAAGAAAGCTTACGCCGTTGATAAAAAAACATGTGCCTTCGCCGGCTACCGCAATAATAATGCCTGCCAGAGAAGAACCTACCAGCCTTGCTCCGTTGAATAAAAAGGAATTCAGGGCTATCGCGTTTGCAAGATCTTTTCTGTTATCCACCATATCGCTGACAAATACCTGCCTTACCGGGGCATCGAAGGCATTGACCATGCCGATAAAAATACTTAAAACAATAATGTGCCATACCTGCACAATGCCCAAGAATACCAAAACAGCCAGAGTGAAGGCCTCTATCATGGCCAATGCCTGAGTTATAATAAGAATGCTTTTTCTGTTTAACCTGTCTGCCAAAACACCGGCAAAAGGCGAAAAAATAAACACCGGTATCTGGCTCATAAACGCGACAGCGCCGAGAAGAAATGCCGAGTTTGTCATACGATAAACCAGCCAGCCCATGGCTATCATCTGTATCCATGAGCCGGTTAAAGAAACCCCCTGCCCAAAGAAAAAAAGACGGTAATTTTTATAGTGCAGGGCGCGAAGGATAAACTTCAAGCCTGTGGCATTTTCTGTTGAAAGTGGTTGTGGATTCATAGGATAAGATTATATCACTAAAATAAAAAAAACGAAGAAAAAATTGGGGATAGAAAAATTGGGGGGTTATATCTACTATGCAATGGTAGGAGGAACTGGTGATTCTAAGCTGCTCATCGGCCTTAGACATGGCGCCTGCTGCGGCATTGTTAATAAAAAACAGGGACACCTGCCTTGTTATAAAAAAGCAACTGTTCCTGTTTCTATATTTAAACCTTTAATCTAATATTTACTTAATATGCTGAGTATCTCGTTCGCTGATTTAGGCATTTCGGCCTTTTTGTCTATAAGTATTTCCTTTGCCGATAACTTCTTGCCGTAAAGCATCTGGTTGCCGTCCCAGTGCTGGGTTATTACTGCGCCTTCAAGTTTTACCCCAGCGAATAACCCGCGGCTTCGCGAATAAGATAAAATGCCGCCTTTAAGTTGGATATCCGTGGATGCCTCGGTAGCCCTTCCGACCGGGCCTGCTGCGACTGCCGCGTCCGCGCCAAGTTTAAACTTACCCTGTAAAAGAGCATCAACACTTCGTTTACTCATTATAAGCAGGACAAAATCCGTAGCCTGCCCGCCTATCTGCAAACCGAAACTGCCGCCCACTAAAGTAAAAATAGCCGGCGCCGACCATTTACGCGATTTTTCCTTTACCATTATTATGCCCTGTCCGTATTTCCCGCCTATGCCGAAGCCCGCGGAAATAGTAGACGGAAATATTGCTATTGCCTCGCATTTCTTAAGAAGGTCCTCTGGAATCCTCTGGTCCGGCATCCTCTGCACTTCAGATAATACCTTTCCGGATTCTGCTACCAGGTCGCTCCATTTACTATCCTGCGCCATTGCCGGGCGAGCCGCAATCATACTAAAAGCAAAAACCAGAATACCCATATATGTTAAAATTTTTTTCATATGCTTCTCCTTTCCTTTGTGTTATTATAAACCGAATGACTGTTCAAAGCAACAAAAAATAAAATGAAAAACAAAAAACTTGCCATTATAGCGGCTTCATTGGCGGTGTTATCGAATATAATTATATTCATAGATGCGCCGCTTATACTGCGAACGCTTGCTTTAATTATTATTGCCGCGATACTGCCCGGGGCTTTTTTATCGCAATGGGTTCTAGGCAAAAGCAAAAATGCGCTTGAGCTGATAGAAAAACTCGTATGCTGCATAGCGATGGGTTATGGCGCAATGATAATAACAATGCTGCTCATAAGCTATCTTCCCGGCGCAATAACAAAACAACATACGCTTTTTGGTTTTAACATTTTATTATTTGCCCTTATTGCATTCTTAGTCATTAAGCCGAAAAAAGATACAACAGTTCATTTAAACGATAAAAAAACGCCTGAAATAAACCTTAAATTATTGCTGGTTGCGGTATTACTGCTGCTGTTGATAGGCGGATTTGTCAGGTTTGCTAATCTGGGCTATTTCGAATTAAAAAGTGACGAGGCCAAAGTTCTTATAAAAGCCGCTATGGTAATTCAGGGGCGGGAAGATACACTTTTTATTTATGAAAAAGGCCCTGCTGAAATTTTAATATCTGCTGCCGGATATTCGGCATTAGGCCGCATCACCGAAGGCTCTGCGAGGGTTGCCTTCTCTTTTGCAAGCTTAGCTGCGATTTTTGCTGTGTTTTGCCTTGGATGGCGCATGTTTGGCGCTGTCGGCGGTTTTTTTGCTGCTTTATTGTTTGCCGTAGATGGTTATTCTATTTTTAACGGCAGGATAGTGCAGTATCAATGCTTTGTGGTTCTCTTCGGCGTTATAGCTGTACTTACCGCCTGGCGCGCGCTGAAGGAACACGAAAAAAGAAAAAAATTGCTTATGCTGTCAGTTTTTATGTTTGCCTGCGGGGCTTTGTGCCATTTTGATATTATGATGATTGTACCTGCGCTGGGCTATGTTTTATTTAAAGTAAATCAAGAAGACGGTTTTAAAAAAACTATTACAAATATAAGGCTGCCTGTTATTCTGGCTTTTGCGGTTGTGTGTGTTTTTTATATTCCGTTTATCCTGCACCCATGGTTTAAAAATACAGTTTATTATCTTATTTACAAATGCGCAGGCATAACCGATAATCCGCCTTTTAATAATATATTTTCTTTTTTATACAAATTACTGGCTCATAATGCAAAGTACTATTTTCTGTTACTGTCCGCCCTTACTTTATCCGCGTTTCTAATAACATGCCACAAAATTATTAAAACAAGGCGTGCTCTGGCATCCGGAGAAAAGATGTTATGGTTATGGCTAAGCGCTCTTTCTGTTCTTGTGTTATTTTTCATAAAAAGGCCCGGTGAACATTATTATGTTTTGTTTGTACCGTGGCTTCTTATGGCAGGGATGGTAGTAAGCTGGTTTTGGGCTGGACTTAAAACACATTTCGGGGCACACAAAGCGTTTTTAGCTATATTCGCGGCAGCAGCAACTAATATGATTATTATTACCGTACCGCAGTGCACTGCGCTTTTTTCACCCGAAGAAGCGGCAAAAAAGTATAGTTTTTACCAGCACGGGCTAAAAACTATCGGCGTATTATATAGTAAGCAGGTGTTAACCGGAGGTTATGATGTTAATAAACTTCCGCCCAGGCTTGGCGCCTGGTATTCGCGCGGCATGAAAAGAGACAGGAAAAATCCGGAATATATTTTTTCCGATCCCGCGTATAATCTGCCGCTTAAACAGGCGCAAAAATACAAATTATTCGCATGTATAACTGATGAGCACGGCATACTTTCTTATATATACAAAAAATCCGATAAGAAATTGCTGCCGATTTTTTTAAACAGAAAAAACTATAAAAAGGCTTTCGATGAGAATCTCTCCGGTCCGTTCTTCGCCATCGATGAATCAGACGCAGACTTGGCCTCTAAGAATTTATAAAATATTTCTTGGTCTATTTCTTGGTCTATTTCTTTTCCTCGGTGCTTTTAGCCCCGCCGAAAGGAAGAGTTAACGCCTGCGTCAATGTTTTTGCCGTCTCTCTTGCAACCTGCCGTGCCTCTTTTGCAGCATCTGTGGTAGCTTTCATTGTCCCTTTTACCGCTGTCTGGGCCTGCTGCGTAACCTGCGATGCCATTTGCCCGGCGTTTTGAAACGTACCTGAAACTGCGTTGGTCAGACCCTGCAAATCGAAATTCGCAATGTTTGCTATGGCAGTATTAGTAATAGCTTTTACTATAATTAATCTGGCAAGCGCATTTACATCCGTAATGTTCCGGTATTTTTCATCGAGATTGATTTTGTACTCCATTACCTGCGGCCTTTTGCCCATTGAATAATCCTTATATATGACCTTGCCTATTTTTAATTCCAGCAAATCTACCTGCATTTTCAAGCCCTGATTCTTTTTTTGCGGGGATTTTTTATCCTGTTTCTGTTCTTTTACCACATTTAACGCATTCAGGTTAAGTTCGCCTTTTTCATTTTTTACTACTGTCAGTTCCTGCAGGTTTACAAGCAGGTTAGGCAGGTGCATATTTCCTTTTATTATTGCGGGCAGGTCATACTCGATATAAATTTCCGGCATTACACACATAACCCTATCCTGGTAATCAACAGGATTAAACAAAACCATATCTTCCACATGCACCGTCGACTTGCTAAGGCCTACCTTGAATTCATCTATGCTCAATCTAAGCCCCGTCACAGTTCTCACTGCGCCTTCGACAGAAGACTTGATAATCATATCTTTGGCAACCAACAGAATAAATGCTATCGCCAATACCGCTATAATAACGGTTAATATTTTTTTCATGAAATAACCTCCTCTTATGGATATAATTATACCCTTAAAAATAAAAAATCCAATGAAAAATTAAAATGATTAATGGGGTCTATTAAGCAGAGATTTGTAATTGCGCGATAGAGGTATTTATCTGTGGCGCAGGCAAGGCGGCAGGATTTGTAAACGGTGGAAGCTTCGATAATCTTGCCAACACTTTATCACAAAGAATACACCCGACCGTGGTTTGATTCATTAAAAGCACACTGCGTTGTTTGCACCTTGTGCAAATTTCACGTTCTTCGTCAAAAATATCAGGCCCTGTAAGAGACTGCCTGCCGATACCGTATTTATCTATATAACCTTCTTTTATGGCCTGGCGTGCCACATCCGTTATTTTATCTCCGATATACCAAATAACTTTAGGTAAGTCAACAAAAAATTTATTATTTTTTTAGTTTTTTATTACCTTGAAAGATTGGTAGCTTTTTTGGCTGTTTCTGCCTTCGCTGAATACGAATTTCAGCGACCATGTGTAAACTTGATTATTTTCGAATAAAGCGGAGCCCACGTTAATGTTCCATTCGTTCGGTTTAACGCGGTTTTTGAATATCAGGGTATTTTCTTTTGTCTCATAACCTTTATAAATTCTGAAATCATTATACATCTTAAATCCCGCGGCTGTTTCATGCGGGCTCCAGCTGAATTTAAGCGTATCTTTGCCTGCTAAATTCACTATTTCAGTAACAGGGCTGATTAACCGGGGCGCGGGTACTGTATTAAAAAACAGCTCTTGGGTCCCAAGAGCGGACAAACTGCCTGGCAATACAGCTAATATACACAACGCCAGCATAAAAATTTTTGCGTATTTCACACTTTAATCCCTTCTTAATTTTTCAGATGTACCTATCGGAGTAGGATATTTCAAGACTACTATATAGCTGGATGCTACAAAAGTGGAAATGGTAACAAGCTGTATAAACTGAGAGGCCCTCGCCGTTATATGAGATAAACTAAATGCCAGCACTGCTATCAACAATGAAAATTCGCTTAACTGCCCGAGGCGTATACCTGCTTCTTTCGCAAAATGCGGCTGTTCGCCGGTTATGATAAAGAACTTTTTAAAAAACCATGGTTTAACCAGTATAAATATTCCAGCTAAAGCCAGGGCGGGCAGTAATATCGTTTTCATAACCATCAGATCAAGTTTCGCGCCCAAAGCAAAGAAAAATAAAACCAGGAAAAAATCGCGTATTGGTTTTAACCGCTCCGATATAAACAGCGATATAGGATGCCTTGCCAGCGCTACGCCTGCAAAAAATGCGCCGGTTTCGTAAAAAAGCCCCATGCGATTCGAGATGCTGGCAATACCAAAACACCATGCCAGCCCCAAAACCAGCAACGCTTCATGCAGATGGTCCATTTTAAGCATGACCTTAGTTAATATAAATTGTTCGAATACCAGCAATACGCCTACAAACAGTAGCAGCCTTAAAACCAGCACGGAAAACCCTGCAAGCGCTCCTTGCGGAGAATTCAAGCACCGTATAAAAGCAAGTACCAAAACAGCCAATAAGTCTTCAAGTATCAATACGCCTATACACACTGCCCCCATTCTCTGCTGATGCAATGTTGTCGTCGGAAGTAATTTAACGGCTAATATCGTACTGGAAAACATAAGCGCCAATGCTATACAAAGCGAATCCAGAAATCCAAAACGGAATATATACGCAAAAATAAAAGCTATACAAAAAGAACTGACGCAATTGGCCGCAGTAACTATTGCGGCTTTTTGAAACAATTTGGCCAGTTTCTGGGGGTGAAGGCACAGGCCTGCCAGAAAAAGAAGCAGCGCTACACCAATGTGGGAGATTGATTCTATAAATCCGGGCTGCTTGATCAGCCCCAGGCACGACGGGCCTGCCAGAAGCCCGCAGCCGATATACGCAATAATAATAGGCTGTTTAAGCAGCACTGCCAAAAACGACAAAAGCGCCGCCCCTACCAAAATTATACTTAAATCCAGAATAAATCTTTCCATATATTTTATAGGCCCTAGTTTATGCTTTATTATACCAAATAACGAAAAGTAAAAGCTGCCATAGCCTTATGGACTTATTTTTGCTCCATACAAAACCCGCAATTACAGCCCTGCTGCCGTCGGTACGATATAGCACATTTTTCTATCCTTATTATTTAATCGCCGAAACTCACACCCATTTCCCTTAAAGACCTTACAAGCCCGGAATTTTTTGGAACAAGTTTTAATTTATCAACTGCCTTTTCTATCGGAACCGATATCATCTTATTTCCATGCAGCGCCACCATTTTTCCGAATTTCCGCTGTATTACAAGGTTCATGGCTTCGACGCCATAACGCGTGGCAAGTATTCTGTCAAATGCCGTAGGCGTGCCGCCTCTTTGCACGTGGCCCAGTATTGTTGCGCGGCATTCCATGTTTACAATCTTTTCTATCTGCTCGGCAAGTTTATAAGCAATACCTCCAAGCCTGACCCTATCAAAGGAACTTTCCACTATACTACTTACGGTCAGCTCTCCGCCTTCAGGTTTTGCGCCTTCGGCAACTACAATTATGCTAAAGCGCTTGCCTGCTTTGTTACGTTCTTCTATTTTTCCGCATACTTTCTGGATAATATAAGGTATCTCAGGTATCAATATTACGTCCCCGCCTCCTGCCATGCCTGCGGCAAGCGCAATCCACCCGGCATAACGGCCCATGACTTCTACTATCATTACGCGATGATGAGATTGAGCTGTTGTGTGCAGCTTATCTATGGCCTCGGTAGCGGTAGTAAGCGCCGAATCATAACCAAACGTAAGATCTGTTGCCGAAAGGTCGTTATCTATGGTCTTGGGCACGCCGACGACGTTTAAGCCGGATTGCTTAAGCTTCAGGGCGTTCGAAAGCGTACCGTCGCCGCCTATAATAACCAAAGCGTCAATCTTATTTTTTTTATACGTTCGGATCGCTTTTTTCGATACATCCTTGAATATTATTTTGCCGCCTTTTTTAATCGCATAATGGTAAGGATTGGCAATATTTGAAGTGCCGAGTATTGTTCCGCCGAGAGTAAGTATGCCGGAGACCTCGCGGTTTCCCAAGTCGACAAACGTATTTTTTATAAGCCCGTCATAGCCGTCTTTAAAGCCTATGGCCTTTATGCCGTATTTATTGACAGCGGTCTTTACCACTGCCCTTATAACCGCATTTAAGCCGGGGCAGTCCCCGCCTGCGGTTAATATTCCAATTTTTTTTATTTTTGTCATGCTATCCTCCGTATGCTAAATAAATTATTTGTTGTGTGTCTGCGGGGTACTCCAGGATTCAATGCTTGGTTTTATTTTAAGCAGGCCTATCTCCTGCCCTATTTCAGCGAATAAAAAGCAGGAAAACATAACAAGCAAAATAACAGCCATTGTTTTTCTAAAACGCGTGCTCGCTTTTTTTATGGCATAAGATTTGGTCAAACCGTCAAGTAATTTGACAAACGCATCTGAATCGCATGTTTCAGGCTGCCATCCCAAAAGCCCGGCTAAAACTGCGCAGTCTGTGCCATGGCCTTTGCCTATGGCATCTACAGCGACAAATATGGGAATAAATGTCAATAGATACAGTTCAAATGCTTTTAACATATTTTTATGCCTCCGTTTAAGATTATACCTCTAAAAATAAAAAATCTAAAGCGCAAAAATATTAAACAGCAGCAGGTAAAAATACGCTTATTCATATTGTAACCATGATACGTATTATTTTTGTTGTTTCTTTACCAAATTGCGATGAGCCGCATGAATAAAAACCTTCTCGATAAAACGCCTGCGTACAGTAGGGCTGGCGAGCCGGGCTTCTGTTTCTATGACGATATCCGGAAAATTTTCCAATATACCTTTAGCAAAAAACCCGAGTGTTCTCTTTATCGGACGCATTGCATCAAGGCCGGCATATACCTTAACACTTTTTATTCCGCATGAAGGGGAACGGTCCTTTAATATAAAGCCGTCTATATCTTTTATGGACTTAATATATTTCCGGACAAAGGCATTCATTAGTTTTGTTATATCTTTTCCGGTATTAAGCTGCGTAAGCCTGTATGAATTGCCCTCAAATACTATCCTTATAGGATTGCGCGGGGTGCCCAGGCCTATTTCGCATTCGGGGCAGGTGGTTATGAAATTGACGTAAGGTTTTAGTTTTTCCACAAACTTATCGGATATAATTTCACCGTTCCAGCGGCACCTGGCGGAATTTAAACATCTGCTTATAAATATATTCGGCTTCGTAAAAATAAAAACAGCTCCCTTTTATGCTTTAAAATAACCAAAAATAGTAAAAACTGCGCCTAGGGCAAGGGCCACGGCTGGATGAACTATCAATAAGGCCTTGTTTGTTTGATAAACATGCATAAATTTGGATACAGTATTCGGAAAAGCAATTAACCACACGCCTTTAATAAGGCCGCCCCAGCCAAAAATCGTAATAATTACAGTCCAGTTAGATGCCCATACATTATGAGACAACACTATAAGAAGGCCGGCAATAAGCGCAAACAATCCGCTAAAAAGAACAAGGGCGGAGTTTTTGCAAAAATCTTCCATGACTTTCTGATAGAACCCCATATTCATCATCATGCCTATGGCAATGATAAGATAACATGGGCCAATAAGTTTAGCGATAAATACCGATGTTTCCATATTAACCTCGCTTTTTTACCCTGGTTATAACACTATTCTTTGGCAAGCTTATTATATAACAACGCCAACAAGGCGCAACCTATACCGGCATCAAAAAATGCATAAATCGCGCCTATCAAGCTGCCTATAGGGGTTACCGAATAGCCGATATAGTATGACTTTGCGATAGCTGCTGCTTCCTGACTGCCATAGCCTAAAATCCCAAGCCAGGTAAGCACAAACATGCTCACACTCCATAAAATTCCGCCCGCAAGACCAAACGCTTTCACATTCAGCTTCATGGTCAACCTCCTGTGGTTTTATACATTCATCCCAAATAAAAAATCCCTATGATATAGTATATCATAGGGATTCAAGAAATCAATGGTTCCCGCAAGGGCCTGTTCTGCTTAAAAGGAATGTCATCCCGATATGATAATGTCCTATTATACCGATTTAGAAATGTCCTCTATTGATAGTGCTATAATACCTCCATTTAAAGCCTG
>JAFGKX010000099.1 GCA_016928375.1 Candidatus Omnitrophota bacterium
CAGGCTTTAAATGGAGGTATTATAGCACTATCAATAGAGGACATTTCTAAATCGGTATAATAGGACATTATCATATCGGGATGACACTAAATTATAGTTTTGGCCTCATCTTGATATCTTCAGTATCTTATACTTTAAAATCCCCGCAGGCACCTGTATCTCGACTATTTCTTTTTCCTTATGCCCTAAAAGCCCTTTGCCGACAGGCGAGGTTACGGAAATTTTTCCCTGTGAAAAATCTGATTCTACTTCCGAGACCAGCGTATACTGAAGTTCTTCTCCTGTATCTGTGTCTTTCAGTTTAACAGTAGCCCCGATAAGCGCCTGGTCTTTCGGCATATCTTTATCATCCAAAATCTGCGCCTGGGATAGTTTTTCTTCAAGCTCCGAAATTTTTTTCTCATTCATGCCCTGCGCTTCCTTTGCTGCGTCATATTCCGCATTTTCGCTTATATCCCCGTGGGCACGCGCCTCTCCTATTGCTTTGGAAAGTTCCCTGCGCTTTTTTGTTTTTAAAAATTCCAGTTCTTTAGTCAGTTTTTCATGGCCTTCGCGGCTTAAATAAATAGTGCTCATTGTATATTCCTTTTATTTTTCAGGTTTTCAGTATAGCACAACTTGCCGCATTCATCAATTGTTTCGTGTATTCTTGAACGGGATTTTCGCAGATTTGCCCTGCCGGGCCTTCTTCGGTTATTTTACCGTCGCGCATTACAGCTATTCTGTCGCTTATCGCTTTTACGATTAAAATATCATGTGAAATAAAAATATACGAAAGCCCTAATTCTTTTTGAAGGTTTAATAACAGGTGCAAAATCTTTCCCTGAATCGAAACATCCAGGGATGAAACAGGCTCATCCAATATTATAAGTTTTGGCTCAACAGCCAAAGCCCTGGTTATTGCTATACGCTGGCGCTCGCCGCCGCTAAATTCATGAGGGTATCTGTCCAGGGAACATTCCGGAAGCTGCACCATGTCCAGAAGCGCTTTAAGCCTCTGTGGTATTTTATCCTGACGAGCTATTTTGTGGGTAATCAGGCATTCTTTTAGCATGTCGCCTATTTTCATTCTCGGGTTTAAACTGTCATATGGATGCTGAAAAACCATCTGTATATTTTTTCTTATCATCTTAGGACTGCCATTATAAAGTATCGTCCCCTCATCAGGCCTATAAAGCCCTGCGAGCAATTTTGCAAGCGTAGTTTTACCGCATCCTGTTTCACCGACGATGCCAAGAGTCTCGCCGTAGCCAAGATTGATATCTACGCCGGAAACAGCGCGGATACACTTTTTCCCTGCGCAAAAAGATTTTTTTAGGTTATTGGCCTTAAGTATGGGGGCATTTTGAGGCGGGTTTTTGCCGGATGAAACAGAATTAACGGGAAAACGTTTCATCGCGTTTAAGTCTTTCATGGTCGAGATAAGCATCTTTGTATATTCGTGCTTCGGCGCATTGTAAAAATCGTCTTTACTGCAGGCCTCAACTATTTTCCCATTATACATTACAGCGACATTGTCCGCGATTTCCGATACGAGGTTTAAATTATGCGTTATGAAAAGTATGGAAAGCCCGAGCTTTAATTTAAGTTCCATAAGAAGCTGCATTATCTTAGCCTGCACGCTTACATCCAGCGCGCTCGTCGGCTCATCAGCTATCAAAAGCGCGGGTTTTAATATGGCCGCCATGGCTATCATTGCCCTTTGTTTCATGCCGCCGGAGAGCTGATGCGGATATGCGGAAAATATTCTTTCTGCATCAGAAAGATGCGCTTCTCTAAGGGCGTTGAGCACTTTTTGCTTTGCGTCAGGCCCCGGTATTTTTTTATGAACCGCCAATATTTCGGCTATCTGTTCGCCGATGGTATAAACAGGATTTAATGACGAGCTCGGATCCTGGAATATATAGGAAATTTCGCTTGCGCGAAGCATTCTTAACTCAAGATTCGATAAATGCATCACATCCTTGCCCTTAAATATAATCTCTCCGTCTTCGATTTTCCCGTCATGAGATGTTATAAGCCTTGCGATAGACAACGCTGTGGTTGTTTTTCCGCAGGCGCTTTCGCCTACCAGGGCAAGCACTTTGCCTTTCTCCATGCCAAAAGACGCTCCGTCAACCGCGTTTTTGCCGGATTCGGAACCGAAATATTTTACTTTCAGGTTTTTAATCTCTAACAGCATTTTTCCTCGGGCTAAGGATATCCCTTAAGCCCTCTCCTAATAAATTATATCCTAATACAGTAATAAATATAGCAAGGCCCGGTAAAATAGTAATCCACCAGCAGATACCGAGAGTTGCTTTTCCTTCCATAAGTATATTGCCCCAGCTGGGCATCGGCGGCTGCACGCCTATTCCCAAAAAGCTTAAAGACGATTCTATTAAAATGGCTGCACCTATACCCAAAACAGCGTTTACCAAAACAGGCCCTATTGCGTTTGGTATAAGATGCCTCATGATTATACGGCAATCATTTAAGCCCGTTATTTTGGCTGCCTGAATAAACTCGCGCTCTTTTAGACTTAATATTTCCGCGCGTATAAGCCGCGCCGGGCCCATCCAGCTCGTCAGGCCTATTACTGTCATTATTATAACGATGTTCGGCTCTAAAATAGCCACGAGCGAAAGTATCAGGAAGAAACTCGGGAAACAAAGCATCATATCCACAAAACGCATAAGCAAAGAATCTATCCTGCCGCCATAGTATCCGGCTATGGAGCCTATCATGATTCCGATCATGATAGATATTCCTACGGCGACGAATCCTATAAAAAGAGACACCCGGGCGCCGTACACCATGCGGCTAAATAAATCCCTGCCGAGAGAATCAGTGCCGAATACATGCACAGCGGACGGAGAAAGCAGCGCTGCTTTTATATTTATCTCTGTCGGATCATACGTCGCTATAAAAGGCGCGAATACAGCTATCAGGGTTAATGCTATAACCACGCTTGCGCCAAAAATCATTAATTTATTCTTAGTCATTTTTTCTTACCGCTTATTCCCCACTCTTATTCTAGGATCTGCCCATGAATATGTTGCATCCGCAATTAAATTTCCCAAAAGCGTCAATACTGCTCCTATTACAAGCTCTGCCATTATAACAGGGTAATCCCTTGCCATAACTGCCTCGAACGCAAGCCTGCCCATTCCAGGTATCGAAAATATCGTCTCAGCTATTACGCTTCCGCTTATTAATCCTGGTATCGAAAGCCCCAATATCGTAATAACGGGTAAAAGCGCGTTCTTTAATGCGTGCTTGTATATAACCTTTGATTCCGAAAGCCCTTTTGCCCTTGCTGTGCGTATATAATCTTTATGCAATACTTCAATCATGTTGGTTTTTATGTATCTTGACATGCCGGCCAAGCTTACAAACGCCGATACAAAAACAGGCAGAACAAGGTGCCTTGCGACATCCAGAATTTTATATAGAAACGGCAGTTCTTCAAAAAATAAAGATTTTATTCCTAAAATAGGCAAACAATTAAGCCTTATCCCGAAAAACAACATAAGTAAAAGCGCAAGCCAGAAACTCGGCGTGGCAAATCCTATAAACACGAATGTTGTCATAAATTTATCATAAAAAGAATTCGCCTTAACAGCGCTTGTTACGCCTATGGGTATGGCTATAGCAAGAATCAAAAACAAAGACAGGACATTTATCAGCAGCGTAACGGGTATCCGTTCCGCTATTTTATCTATAACCCTTCTTCCGTCTATAAAAGAATTACCGAAATCAAGCCGGCTTACACGCAAGAGCCAGTCGGCATACTGGATATGCAGCGGCCTATCCAGGCCGTACAGGTGCACAAGTTTTTGCCTTGCCTGCGCGTTCACCCTCGCGTCAAGGCTTGTTGCAAGGTCTACCGGGCCTCCTGGGGCAAGATGAATTATCAAAAAAGATATAACAGTTATACCTAAAAGCAGAGGCACGATGCTTATTAATCTTTTTAAAATATATTTACCCATAATTTAAAAGTTGTCGTTGCGGGGAGACCGAGACAGTCGCTCGCAATGACGGTTCTCTTCGATGTGCCAGTGTATAAAATCGTGATATATCCCTACCGGCGCAGCTTCTATGCCTTTTACGCGTTTATCGACTATCGGCAGG
>JAFGKX010000100.1 GCA_016928375.1 Candidatus Omnitrophota bacterium
ATATTACGGACAAAATTTACCTTATAACCTTTATACTCGAGGTAGCGCCTTATTACATCGAAAATATAAAGGCTTCTTGCGTGGCCTATGTGGCAGTCATCATATACTGTCACGCCACAGGTATACATATTCACCACAGGCGGATTCTGCGGTTTAAACTCTTCCTTTTTTCTCGTTAACGAATTATATATTTTCATAATTACTCTCTCGCCTTCGGGGTCCTGCCGTCGTTTTTATCCCGCCGTGCTCATTTCATTGCGCACGGCGGGAGCCCTAAAAACGATGTCACCCCTCGGCGCATGAACTAATATAAAAATGTCGCAAGCAACGGCAAAGGTTTTGCGTATTTGCCGGAGCGGTTGCTTTAACAAGTCCAAATTAAATTATTGCAAAAGCGAGGAATGTGGTTTGAGCAGGGCGTGATTGGGACGAGCGACCCCGACGCGACGTCGGGGGAGCGTCCCTGCGAAAACCACTTCCGAGCTTTTATAATTTATCAAAATAGCGGCAAGCGGAAGCAAATACGCAAAACCTTAGATGCTATTTGCCTTCCAATTTCTTTAATCTTTCTTCCATCTCATCCATTGTCTGCATTATAGGGTCAAGGACGTGCACGTGGTCTAAGCTTATGTCGATTTTTTTGCCTTCCTGCTTCGTAATCCTCCCAGGTACGCCTACAACCGTCGAATTAGGCGGCACATCTTTTATCACAACGGCATTCGCGCCGACATATGAATTATCGCCTATGGTAATATTTCCCAAAATTTTCGCGCCTGCGCCTACAACAACATTATTTCCTATTGTTGGATGGCGCTTGCCTTTTTCTTTGCCTGTTCCGCCTAATGTTACGCCCTGGTATAAAGTAACATTATTGCCTATTATGGTAGTTTCGCCTATGACAACGCCCATGCCATGGTCTATGAAAAACCCTTTTTTTATCCTTGAGCCGGGATGTATTTCTATGCCTGTCAAAAATTTCGCGAACTGCGAAATCATCCTTGGCAAAAACGGGATTTTAAGACCGCGTAAAAAATGGGCTATACGATAGGCGACCATTGCCTGCAGCCCCGAATACGTAAGTATGACCTCCAAAAAATTCGCGGCAGCGGGGTCTCTTTCGAATATGGCTTTCAGATCATCCTTGAAAGATACTGCCACAAATACGATATAAAATAATATCGCTCCTATGATAATCAATAAAATATTCATGCTAAACTCCTGTTATTTCAATAGCGCTACTGCGTAAGCTGCTATTGCCTCTGTTTTCCTTGTGCCTTCTTCTGTTGTTGCTTTTATATTTATTTTATCCGGTTTTATTTTCAATGTTTTTGCGATATTTAAGATCATTTTATTCCTATAAGGCGATATTTTAGGCGCCTGGGCCAATATCATCGTATCAATATTTTGTATGGAATATTTTTTCTGCTTTATTATAGCTAAAGTCTTATCCAGAAGTTTCAAACTTGATATATTTTTAAAACGCTTATCAGTGTTCGGAAAGTATTTTCCGATATCCGGTAATCCTGCTGCGCCTAAAAGCGCGTCGCATACCGCGTGAAGCAATACATCCGCATCGGAGTGGCCAAGAAGGCCCTTTTTATGCGGTATTTGTACGCCACCTAATACAAGCTTACGCCCTTTAACAAGCCTGTGTATATCGTATCCTATTCCTATTCGCATAATGAACCACCGTCATTGCGAGGAGTTCCGAAGGAACAACGAAGCCTGCCTTGCCGGCAGGCAGGCAATCTTTTTTTTTGGATTGCTTCGCTCACTTCGTTCGCTCGCAATGACGACCTTTTAACAATGCCTGTGCTATTTTTATGTCTTCTTTCGTGGTTATCTTTATATTTTTATAATCGCCAAAGACAATCTTGATCTTGCCGCCGCATGCTTCAACTAATGATGCGTCGTCGCTAAAATCAAAAGCCTTTTTGCCTAATTTTTTGTATGCGTTAAGCAATATATTTTTACCGAATACCTGCGGCGTCTGTGCTTCATATAACGCGTTTCTTTTGGGCGTCGATAAAATATAACTATTTTTAAGGTTTATTTTCTTTATCGTGGATTTGACCGGTATTGCGGCAATGCAATTTATACCTTTTTTGACGTTTATAACGCACCTTTTTATAATATCCTGCGTTAGGAAAGGCCTGGCCGCGTCATGTATTAAAACAATGCCGCAGTTTTCGCAGGCGCGCAATCCATTATAAACAGAACGCGCGCGGGTCGAGCCGCCTATAACTATTTTCTTAAGTTTTTTATATTTTTTACTGCGAAGAATATTATCGGCTTTATTCAATAAACCCTTAGCCGCCACGAGTATTATCTCGTCAATAAAGCGCGATTTATCAAACGCATTGAGCGAATAAAGTAATATCGGCTTATTGTTTATCCTTATGAGCGGCTTCGGCGCAGAAACACCCATCCGCCTGCCTGCCCCACCAGCCACTATTATAGCTGTAATTTTTTTCATGCTGCCTGTAAAATAATATTTTCTGCGATGTCTGGCTGCATAGCCAACCCGCTTTCTGCTTTTAAAGCGATTTCTTTAGCTAATTGCTCTATTGCAACCATATACTTATAAAGATACTCATAAAAAAATGGGTCGCAACCTGTATTATCTGGGCCATCTGAAATACCATTCGCTATAAATTTTTCATATATTCCATCAAGTTCTGCAATATTTTCAGGCGGAAACATTTCTTTTATATCTTCATTTTTAATCAGGCCTTGTAAAATATTGAATGCTTCATTCACAAATTTTATATCTATCACTTTGTGATTTTTACTTCGCACAACAATAGCAATCTGTCTTATGTTTACAAAATGTACTAAATGTTTCAAATCGAGTATGTCGGGATAAAGTAATTCCAATGCCTTTCTTTTACATTCCTCATCTATGCCTGATGCCGGTATAGTTACCGCAGGTAATTTAAAACTTATTTCGATGCCACATCTGTCCGATAATAATCTGCATATACAATATATATTGCGAAGCGGCCTTATGTGTAATTTAAAATTAACTTTCATCTTATGAGTCGCTGCATTTTCAGTAGCACCACGCCTTAGTCCCCCCCTAATACCTGCCATAGGCCGCAAACATAATCCATCCTGCTGCATCACAAAAATAAAACATATAATCAGTATAATAATTTTTATTTTCATAATTAAATATTATTCAGAAACTGCCGTATCTGATCATGGTTTCCGGCGAGTACTGCTATACATTTATCTGCCTCTCTTATCAATACCACGCGGATATTTGATTCTATCCCTGCTTCATAATATGGCTTTTGAAGCTGTTTATAGAAAAATCCGGAATCTATTTCTTTGACCGTGCCTATATTGCAATTACTGTTATAATAAGCCGATAGGCATTCTAATATTTTTGCTACTACTTGTTTTTGCTGTGTACCTAAATGTTTTAAACTTCTTGAAAAAGACGGCCTATAATAAAGAAATAGCGGCATAATTCTATCCGGCCCTTTTTATTTTTTCTATGAAGCTCTTCGTAATCTTCTTTTCTTTGCCTTGTTCTTTTTTAGATAGCATATCCAGCTTTGCATATTCCTCTTTGGTAAAGACCTTTTCTTTTACCTCCAAAGGAATAAGTTCTATCCTGTTGCCGGATATCACTATGTTAAACATGGTTCCTTCCCCAAGCCCTAAGATATTTGTTATCTTTTTAGGTATCGTAACCTGATTTTTGGTTTTCATTATAATAGTCATCTTCATCACCTCCACAATAAGCATACACTATAGTTAGAAAGTAGTCAAGTATGAAATTCAGCAATTCCTACTTTATACCCACAAGCTAAGTCGAGAAACCTCTGCGATGATGGTGAAAGTTTTGCGTGTTTGTCGGAGCGACTGTATAAAATTGCGAGTAATACAAATTTTATGCCGAGGGGTGGCCATCGTTTTCAGGGCTCCCGTCGCGCGCAGCGAAGCGAGCACGGCGGGATGAAAACGATGACAGGACCCCGAGGCCCTCGCTACTTCTGTCTTGGATAATAAGCATTTTCGACTTTTGCGAAAATCATCCTGCCTGCCGCTGTCTGCAGCACGCTCGTAACAATTACTTTCTTCATCTGGCCTATTAAGCCTCTCCCGCCTTCAACCACTATCATAGTGCCGTCATCCAGATAACCAATGCCCTGGTTCTGCTCCTTGCCTTCTTTAACGACTTTTACCTCTACTGTTTCACCTGGCAGCATTATGGGCTTTAATGCGTTTGAAAGCTCGTTTATGTTAAGCACGCTCACGCCTTCGAATTCCGCTACTTTATTAAGATTATAATCATTAGTAAAGATCTTAGCGTGTAATACCTTGGCAAGCTTCACAAGCTTCGCATCTACCTCGCGCACATCCGGGAAATCTTCTTCGTGTATTTTTACGTCGACATGCGGGCTTTTTTGCATCTTATTCAATATATCAAGCCCGCGGCGCCCGCGATTTCTTTTTAAAGCGTCCTGTGAATCTGCTATCTGCTGAAGTTCTTTCAATACAAATCTCGGCACTATAAACCTGCCCTGTATAAATTTACTTTCGCATATATCCGCTATTCTTCCGTCTATGATAACGCTTGTATCCAGTATCGTGTTTGTTTCTTCTTTATCCTGTCTTGAAAATTTTACATAGGGTATGACCAGGCTGAATTCATCCTTTCCTCTTATTGCTATAGTCATGCCCAGATAACAGAAAATCAGGGTCAATATAACCTGCATTATCATTGCCACGGTCTCATTGGCCCTGTTTATGGATTTCAATATGAACGAATCGGACAAAAGCTTAGCGATCAACAACCCGAATACAAGTCCGAATACCGCGGCTGATAGCCCTCTTACGGAAATCTTACGCAGGCTGAACTCCGCGATGATAATAAGCGCTGCGATTAAAAACCCGCCGGTTAATCCTATAAAAGGCAGGTAATTATTGAATGCGCCGAATATCAACCCTATCTGATATCCGACTACGCTGCTTATAACAACAAAAAATACTCTGATAAAAAACAATGACATAAAACAAAATCCTCCTTAATTAAAATGCTTTTTCTATAGCCTCTTTTATGTTTTCGATACCTATTAATTCCATCTTGCCGGCCAAGGCTTCTTTTATGCCGGATTTCGGCAATATACATTTTTCAAAACCCAGCCTTGCCGCTTCATTAATCCTTGACTGCACCTGAGAAACACTGCGTATTTCTCCGCCCAAACCCACTTCGCCTATAAATACCGTGCTGTTATTTGCGGGTTTATTCTTAAGGCTTGAATAAATTGCCGCGCATATTGCCAAATCGCACCCCGGCTCGACTATCCTTAAGCCGCCCGCTATGCTTACGAATATATCGTAATTGGCCAAATTTAAAGGCACTCTTTTTTCCAGCACCGCTGTTAAAAGCAGGAGCCTGTTCAAATCTACGCCTATCGCGCGCTGCCTGCTCATGCTAAAGCTGGACGCGCTCATCAACGCCTGCACCTCGACCAAAATAGGCCTTGTGCCTTCTATTACAGGAGCGACCGTACTTCCGGGAATATTTTTCGAGCGCGCGGATAAAAACAACAAAGAAGGATTTTTTACCTCCATCAACCCTTTATCTGTCATCTGAAAAACGCCTATTTCATTAGCCGCGCCAAACCTGTTTTTTATGCTTCTTAAAATCCTAAAATGCGTCTCTGCCTCGCCTTCAAAATATATTACACAGTCTACCATGTGTTCCAGTATTTTAGGCCCGGCGAGCTGGCCATCCTTCGTTACATGGCCCACAATAAACATGGAAAAATTATTCTGCTTAGCCAAAACCGTCAATATTCCGGCGCATTCTTTTATTTGCGTAATTGTGCCGGCGGTCTGGGAAAAATTTTTATTATATAAAACCTGTATCGAATCTATTACAACCACATCCGGCTTAAGGGCGCTGATATGGTCGATGATAGAAGATACTTCGGTATCATTTATTATATACAGATTATCCGCTGATACGCCGAGCCTTTCCGAACGCAGTTTAATTTGAGCTATTGCTTCCTCGCCGCTTACATAAAGCACTCTCTTTGCCGCAGCCAGCAGCCCGCACACCTGGAGTAAGAGCGAAGATTTGCCTATGCCTGGCTCGCCGCCTATAAGGATCACGGCGCCTTTTACTACGCCGCCGCCCAAGGCCCTGTCCAATTCCCCTATTCCCGTTTTGGCCCTTATATAATTATCCGGTTTTATATCTTTTAATTTCTGAGGTTTGCCTGAAAAAAACTCAGGCCTGTTTTTTGCCTCATCCGGAACCTGAGGCGCAAACGCCTCTTCTTCGAAGCTGTTCCATTTCTGGCATTCAGGGCATTTACCAAGCCATTTCGGGGCCTGGTATCCGCAGCTCTGACATATGAATATGGTTTTGGCAGGAGACACTATTTCTTCTTATCTTCCTTACGTTCCCTTGGCGGCTTATTTAACAATTTCCAGGGATGGGTTTTTATATCTTTTACCATTTCTTTTACATCGGAAGTTATTTCCGATAAATCATCATATATTTTATCTTCCATCAAAAGCTTGCCTATTGTGCCTTCACTGCTTTTTACTTTATCCAGAATAAAATTCATAGAATCCATCATGGTATCCAGCTTAAGCACCACATCATAGGCCTTTTGCGTCATTCTCTGCATAGATATCGAATCGCATCCGTTTATAACGCCGCCGTTTTTTAAAACAGGGCTTCCTATGGTACCTGGCAATATTTCCACGTATTTTTCGCCTATTAATCCCAGGGTGTTTATAAGAACTGTCGCATCCTCCTCAACCTTGGCGTCATCGGTAAGCCACAGCAGCAATTCCACTTTGGTTTGGCCGGTCTGCGGGTCTTTTAATATACTGGCCTTTTTCACCTCGCCTACTTCTACGCCGGCCAGCCTTACCGGCGCTGATTCCTGCACTCCGTCGGCAAAATTAAGCAGGACATTTATATTGTAACCGGGTTTAAACAAAAAATCGCCTATAGAAAAAACCACCGCGGTCAAAAGTATAATTCCTACAAAAATAAATATACCTATCTTCAGTTCAAAACTTTCCAATTTCATCCCGCACCTTCTTTCTATTTTATTTTTATTATTCCCGACACCTTTTAAAATATGCAGGCTAATTTTTTGAATACTCAGAAGGTGCGGGATTATACTTCGTTTACTATTTTATTTTGTGCCGTAATAGGGCCTTCCGCAGCGCCTGTTACGAATTGTTTTACTACGGGATTATGCGTATTCTTTATCTGTTCAGGCGTGCCGGTCTCTATTATCCTGCCTTCGTACAACATGGATATTTTACTTCCGACTTTGTAAGCGCTCACCATATCGTGCGTAACTACTATCGATGTAACCTGTAATTTATCGTGCAGATTCTTTATAAGGTCATTTACCGCGTCCGCCATTATAGGGTCAACGCCTGTTGTTGGCTCATCATATAATATAATCTTAGGCCTCACGCATATTGCCCGGGCAAGGCCCACTCTTTTTCTCATGCCGCCGGATAATTCAGCGGGCCTTAAATTCTCGATACCGGATAAGCCTACGAGCGCCAGCGCTTCTTTTACCCGTTTTGCTATTGTCTGCGAATCCATATCCGTATGTTCTATCAGGTTGAATCCAACATTTTCGTATATTGTCATAGAATCAAAAAGCGCCGCGCCCTGAAATACCATCCCGAAATTCAGCCTTAATTTATTCAGCTCTTTAGGCAAAAGTTTTGTAACATCCTGGCCGTCTATTATAACCTGGCCCGAATTCGGCTTCAGAATACCTATTATATGTTTAAGCAGAACACTTTTGCCGCAACCGGAGCGGCCTATTATAACCGAGGTTATGCCGCTTTCTATGGTAAGATTTAAATTATTCAATACTTTATTATCTTTAAAAGATTTATTTAAATTTATAACTTCGATCATTTTTATCTTCCTATAAAATAAAATAACGCTGTAAAAAGGCAGTCTGCCGCAATAATTAAAATAAATGCAGTCACAACGCTTACTGTCGTGGAGCGGCCTACGCCTTCTGCTCCGCCTTCAGTCCTGAAACCTTCATAACATCCTATTATCACGATTATTGCCGCAAATATCGCGCTTTTAAATAATCCCGTAAACACGTCTTTTAGCTGCAGGGGATTTATCGTCATGTTCATATATATGCTCGGGCTTAAGTGAAGCTTGAATACGCCTATGATATAGCCGCCAAAAATACCTATGCAGTCAGCGTAAAGCGTTAAAAGCGGAAGCATAATCAAAAGTGCCATAAATCGCGGCACTACAAGGTATTTGATTGGATTGGCAGCCAATGTCTCCAATGCATCTATCTGCTCCGTGACCTTCATTGTGCCTAATTCCGCTGTTATCGATGCGCCAACTCTTCCGGCGACAACTAAGCCGGTCAGCACAGGCCCGAGCTCTCTTGTCATAGACAACGCCACAAGGCTCGCTATATATATCTGCGCCGAGATTCTCTGCATCTGATACGCGCTCTGAAGCGCAAGCACCATGCCTGTAAAAAAACTTGTCAAAAATACTATCGGCAGAGATTCAACTCCAACCTTCTGCATCTGCAGCAATATCTGCCTTATCTTAAAAGGCGGAGTAAAGGCCCAAAATACGGTTTTTATCAACAAAAGCGATGTCGCGCCCGCATAGGTAAACAAATCATTGAGCCTTCTTGATACAGCCCTAGTAATACTTTTTTCCATAATATATTTTATACCTTATTAAAAACAAGGTGTTCTTTATCGACATCGGCTTTTACCTTCTTGATATTTTTAAAAGCCCCGGCTATTATTTCCTCAGCCAGCGGATCCTCCAAAAGCCTCTGGATAGTCCTTTTTAACGGCCTGGCGCCGTAAATCTTGTCAAAACCTTTATCGATAATAAACTCCTTCGCTTTTTTAGTCAGCTCTATGTCTATATCCTGCTCAGCCAACCTCTCCTTTACATAGCCTACTTCTATATCAATAATATTCTGCAGGTTTTCCCTTGTAAGAGGGTGAAATACTATTGTGTCATCAAGCCTGTTTAAAAACTCCGGCTTAAATACTTTCTTAACATCCTCCAGAAGTTTGCCTTTTATTTCCTTATAGGTAAGGTCTTCTTTCTGCGCTTTAAAACCAAGCGAACCTTGCTTTTTCCATAAATCAGCGCCCACGTTCGATGTCATTATAACTACGGTGTTGCTGAAATTAACTTTTCTTCCGAATGAATCCGTAAGCCTGCCTTCCTCGAATATCTGAAGCAGTATATTAAAAACATCGGGATGCGCTTTTTCTATTTCATCCAGAAGAACTACCGCGTAAGGCCTGCGCCTTATTTTTTCCGTTAATTGTCCGCCCTCTTCATATCCTACATACCCGGGCGGAGCGCCCACCAGCCTCGATACATTAAATTTTTCCATATATTCGGACATATCTATTTGTATCAGCGCGTCTTCGTCTCCGAATATAAAATCCGCCAAAACACGCGCTACGAGCGTTTTACCTACGCCTGTAGGGCCTAAAAATAAAAATGACCCCACAGGGCGGCGGCGGTCTTTTATGCCCGCGCGGGAACGCCTGATTGCCTGGGCTATTGCCTTTATTGCTTCTTCCTGCCCCACTATACGTTTGTGCAGCTCCTCTTCCATTTTAAGCAGCCGCGCAGATTCTTTCTCTTCAAGGCGTATCAGCGGAATACCTGTCCACTTCGACACTATTCTTGCTATATCTTCTTCTCCTATTTCAGGAACATGCTCTTTAACCTTGTCTTTCCATTTGGCCTTGGCTTTTTCTATATCTAATTTCATCTCTCTTTCTTTGTCTCTGAATTTAGCGGCCTTTTCAAAATCCTGCCCCTTAAC
>JAFGKX010000101.1 GCA_016928375.1 Candidatus Omnitrophota bacterium
AGGCAATGATGTTGGCAAAACCGGTAATAGGCACCGAAGGAACAAGCTTTGAGGAGTTGATAAAAGACGGAGAGAATGGTTTTTTGGCAAAACCGGGCGACGCAAACAGCCTCAAAGAGGTTATAAGCATGGCCTGGCGCAGAAACGATTTGGCTAAGATGGGTAATGCGGCAAAACAAAAAACAGAAGAGTTCGCCCCGGAACACACCATAGGCGAGTTGGTAACATATTTTAACAGTATAATAAAAAAGAACGATCTTAAATCATGACGCGCAATAACAACACGAACATAATGCTCAGCGTTATAATGACGGCCTATAATGAAGAAAAATATATAAGCCAGGCCGTAGAAAGCGTGCTTAACCAGGCTTACCGGGATTTTGAGCTTATAATAATAAATGACGGTTCTACAGATAATACGTTAGAGGCGTTAAATAAATATAACGACCCAAGAACCCGCATCATAAACAATGAAAAAAACGCGGGCCCGGCAGCGGCGCGCAACCTGGGAATAAAAACAGCCGTAGGAAAATATTGCGCAATATTTGATGCCGATGATATCTCTTTGCCGGAGCGTTTTTCTGCGCAGATTACCTTTATGGAACAAAATCCTGGCATTGCGGTTGTGGGGACGGATTATTGCGAAATAGACGAGAAAGGTGTTTTTAAAAGAAAGATAAAAAAATTCACAAACGATAGCCAGATTAAGAGGCATTTATCTTTGCAGACAGGCGACACCTGCCTTGCGCACACCACATCCATGTTTAGAAAAAAGGCAGTAGAAGCGATAGGTTTTTATGACGAGGAAATGATTGTCTGCGAAGACAAGGATTTATGGATAAGGCTGGCAGATGAAGGATATAATTTTGCAAACATTGCCGGGGTGCTTGTAAACAAAAGAGCGGCTGCGGTAAATGCAGCAAATTTTGAGGAAAAAAGCAAAAAACACAAACGAATAAAGCGTTATTTGTATTCGAAAAACAAAGACCGGTTTTGCCGCCTGAGAAAAAAATATATAAATATAAAAATTCCCGGGCTGCCGAAACACGGGGGAGAACCGGAAGACCGGCGTTCTTATGCGGAATTATATTTCAAATTGGGCCGTGCGCTGTATAAATACTCAAAAACACGCCTTGCGAGAAAAGCCCTTTTTATTCCTTTGGGCTATATTTATTTCGATGGAACCCATATAGCCTATAGGGGGTATAGTTTGTGGCTTGCTACATTCGGCGCGTTAAAAGTAATTTTTCCGTCAGCCTACAGGTTCCTGCAGTCGCAGCAATTCAGAAAAAAATTACTTGAAAATATAAAGCCGCTGCACAAAAATGCGCCGGTACCGCCGCGTGTAATATTTTTTTATTTAGCTAAGACATTATTTTTTGCAAGAAAACCCGGTTATCTTTCGTAAGCCCCGGGGGAAGCTGCAATATGTTTGCATTTGGCGCAATCTTTATAGTAGTTGCGCGTTAAAAGGCCGTTTCTGTAACACATAGTTTCCGGGGAATGCCATATTTCTTCAAAATCATTTTTAAGCAAATTGCCTACCATGGTAGAGCCGCTGCAGCATAAATATATATTACCCCCTTCGAAAACCTGCGCAAACGACCATGGTTTATCGCAAGGGGGCAATAGTTCTTTGATAAAAGTCCGCGAAAATATAATTTTAGGCAAAGCGCGTACGGTATACCTAAGCATGTTTTTTTTGTGAAATTGCGGCCAAGGGCTTTTTATGGAACATACAACAGGAAACCCGGTTTTTACCACCTTTTCGATTTCTTTTTTTATTTGCTGCGCGAGATCAGGGTTGTGGCGCAAAGATTCCAGCTTCATGCTGTCATCGCGCACCCACAAGTCTTTGTAGGATATCGCGTCAGCCCCGAATTTTTTGGCTATCATAGCAGCCGGGACGATATCAGCTATGTTTTTTTTCATCAGGACAAAGCCGACAACCACCTTTTTCGGTTTTTTGTACTTACCTCTTACAGTCTGAATATTTAAAAGCCCTTTTTCGATTTGTTCCAGAGAGCCGCCTTTTGTTATATGCTCATAGGATGCTACGCCATTTAGCGATATTTGTATGCAATCAAAAAGAGGCGCTGTAGCCTGCGCAAAATCTAAAGATGAAAAAGCAAGGCCGTTTGTGTAAATTTGAAGTTTTGCGCGGGGGTTTAGCTGCCGGATTCTTTTTACCCTTTCGACAAAGTGGCAAGCCGCGGATGGCTCCCCGCTGCCGCCAAGGCTGATAAATGAAGCGCGCCTGATCAGAGGCTCTATTTTACAAAACAGTTCATCCGGCATATCTTTATAATCAGCGGCGTTTTCAGGCGTATCATTTGCGTGCACTTTGCACATAATACACCGGGCGTTGCATTTACGGGTAAGCGTAATACTGAGATTTTTCGGCCAGTGGACAGATTTTATATGATAACCAAGCAACTGCCCGAATGTTTTAAAAAATGTATCGAATTTTTTCACGATCCCCCTTTTTGCACATAAAAATGTATACAGACGTTGTTATTTTATCATAAAATCTTTAAACATCAAATAATTTATCGCGTTGTATGCAAAATGGGCTTTACTTAACATAATTTTTTGGTATAATACTACAGACGCCTAAAATCAAACCAAGGAAGGATACCCAATGAAACGCACTAGCAATAGAGTTATATTTATAACTATATTACTTATAGTTATAATTACCGCTGCATCAGGCGCTGTGGTATACAGAAACGCAATATCCGCAAAACAACAAGCCGTGGCTATAAAAAACAACATGCCGCTGCCTGAAAAAAAAGACACGCTTCCTATACAACTTAACATACCCGAAGGCTACGGCCATATAGTAGAAGGCTACAAAGCGGAAGATTCTGTGCATGGGGTTATAGTGCACATACAGGACATACACACCAATTACGAAGCCCAGAAAAACGCGGCTCAGATGCTCGAGATTATGATAAAAGAAAATGGCCTTAAACTTATCATGGTAGAAGGCGGCTGGGGCAATGTAAACCTGACCTATCTGCGTGCGCAGGCGGACAAAGAGCGGCGCCTGGAAGTAGCCGAGGAATATCTAAAAGAGGGTAAAATAGCCGGCGAGGAATACCTGGATATTATATCGGATTACGATATGGATATAGAAGGCGTAGAAGAAGAGGCCTTGTACAGAAAAAACCTCGACGCGTTTTTCAAAATAGAATCTTTCAGAATCCAGGGCACGGAGATGGCAGCGTCTTTAATCGAGATAATAAACGCGTTAAAACAAAAATTGTATAACCCCACACTGATCGAACTTGAAAAAAAGCACCTTGAATACGACGAGGAAGAAATAAGCCTTGCCGAATTTTATGATTATCTTGTTATCCTGGCGAAACAGCAGCGCATCAGTATGGATGGCCTTGTAAATTTTTCGACTTTTATAAGGCTTGCGAAACTTGAAGGTGAAATAGATTTCCCTCTTGTCGAAAAACAACGCACGCAGCTGATAGAAAAAATTTCGAAAAAATTGGATAAAGAAAAACTAACAGGCCTGGTCTCCAGGTCTCTTGAGTTTAAACTTAACAAAATTGATACGGTTGAATTTCATGCATACCTGGAGTCGCTGGCAAAAGAAACCGGGAACAGTCTTAAAAATTACCGTGAGCTTTCCAGGTATATCGATTACATAAACAGCCACGAAAAGATAAACACAAATATGCTGTTTAAAGAAGCGGATACGCTTGAAAGCAGGGTAAAAGAAACACTGGTGCAGGATAAAGAACAACAAAGCCTGATGACACTTTCCAAAGTCCTGGGTATATTGAATAGCTTTTTAAACCTAAAACTTGTGCCGGATGATTTTAAATTTTATAAGGAAAATAAACAAAGCTTTTTGTTGTCCGGATGGCTGCCATTTTTACAGGAAGAGCTTCAGAAAAACCATTTAAAGCTTACCCTTCCGGACAACGTATCGATACTGGATGACAACCTGCTCAGCCTGGTAGAGTTCTACGAGCTGGCGTACCAAAGGGATCTGATATTTGTGGACAAAGCAATTTTACTAATGGATAAGGACAAACAAAAAATATCGGTTTTAATCACAGGCGGCTTTCATACGCCGAATCTTACAGAACTGCTCAGAGAAAGAGATATCTCGTATATAGTTATTGCGCCAAAAACAACAGAAAAGACGGACCCGGAGTTGTACAGGTATATATTACAGTATAAATCCGGACGCGCCGAATAACAGGTCTAAAAAATATGTGCGGAATAATAGGTTATATAGGAAACGAGCAGGCCCAACCGATACTTCTGGAGGGCCTAAAGCAGCTTGAATACCGCGGTTATGATTCTGCGGGAATAGCTACTCTGATAAAAGGCTCGGTTTCTGTGCGCAAGGAAAAAGGCAAGATAGCGGCGCTGGAGAAACTCCTGGATAAAAAGCCCCTCAAGGGCACTATAGGGTTAGGGCATACCAGGTGGGCTACGCATGGAATTCCAAACCAGAGCAATGCGCATCCTCACGTGGATTGCCACGGCGATATTGCAGTTGTGCATAACGGCATTGTGGAAAATTACGAGGAACTAAAAGAAAAGCTTATGCAGGAAGGGCACCGCTTCAATTCAGCCACGGATACGGAAGTTATAGCCCATCTGATAGAAAAATTTTACAAAGACGACCTTGAGGCAGCTGTGCGCGCTGCAATAAGGGAAATAAAAGGGTCTTTCGCGCTTGGTGTAATCTCGGCAAAATACCCTGATACGATTATCGGCATACGATATGCCAGCCCGTTGGTAATAGGGCTTGGCAAAGGAGAAAATTTTATAGCAAGCGATATTACAGCCGTATTAAAACACACAAAAGATATCATATTTTTGGAAGACAACGAAATGGTGATAATGAATAAAGACAGCGTTAAAATAACCACCATAGGCGGCCGCCCCGTACAGCGGGACGCGGTAAAGATCAACTGGGATATTTCGCAGGCTCAGAAATCAGGGTATCCTCATTTCATGCTGAAAGAGATTGCCGAGCAGCCTACGGTGGTAGAGAGTATATTGAATCACAGGGTATCCCAGGGCAAAGAATCCGTTTATTTCGAAGAATTAAAAATACAGGAAGATGTATTAAGTAAAATAGAAAATATAAATATTGTAGCCTGCGGCACAGCTTATCATGCTGGCTTATGCGGTAAATATATTCTGGAAGAACTGGTGAAGATACCGGTGGCTGTTGATGTGTCCAGCGAGTTTAGATACAGAAACCCCATTTTAGGTAAAAACGCGCTGACTATTTCCATAAGCCAGTCAGGCGAGACCGCGGATACGCTGGCCAGCATGAGAGAGGCAAAGCGCCTTGGGGCAACCATATTATCCATCGTTAATGTTCTGGGTTCTACGGTTACAAGAGAATCAGACGGGATTATATATACGCACGCCGGCCCTGAAATAGGTGTGGCATCGACAAAAGCATATACGGCGCAGCTTTGCATATTGTATCTTTTTGCTATATACATGGGTATGCTTAAGGGCGCTGTTTCGCAGCAAAAAGTGAAAGAATTATTAAGCCAGATGCAGCAATTGCCGCAGATTATTGCAAAATTGCTTGCTGACCAGAAAGTCATACTGAAAGTCAGCAAAGAACAGCATAATAAAAAATGCTTTTTGTATTTAGGGCGCAATATTAACTTCCCTAATGCCCTGGAAGGAGCGCTTAAACTAAAAGAGATTTCATATATTCATGCCGAAGGTTATGCCTCCGGTGAAATGAAACACGGGCCTATCGCCCTGATAGATAAAGATATGCCGGTTGTGTGTATCGCAACCGCTTCTTCTGTTTACGATAAAATGACCTCTAACATACAGGAGATAAAATCGCGTTCAGGCATAGTGATATCTATTGCCACAGAAGGCGACGAAAGAATAAAACATCATTCGGATTATGTTATATACATACCGCCAGTCAACGAATTGTTTTCGCCTATACCAGTGGCCGTATGCCTTCAGTTGATAGCCTATTATATAGCAGTTAAAAATAACCGCGACGTAGACCAGCCGCGAAATCTTGCAAAATCAGTAACAGTCGAGTAACAAATAACATGAACGGTTCATCCGGCACCCTTTACGTGGTAGCAACTCCGATAGGAAACCTAAAAGATATCACATTAAGGGCCATAGATACCCTTAAACAGGCCAGCCTGATAGCCTGCGAAGATACAAGGCATACTAAAAAACTTACAGCTCATTATGGCATAGAAACACCGGTGACCAGTTATTTTCAGTACAGCCCTGCGGCAAAATCGCAGCACATAATAGATGTTTTGAAACAAGGCAAATCCGTCGCCCTGGTTTCGGACGCAGGCACTCCTGGCATAAGCGACCCCGGCTATCGGCTTATAAAAGAAGCTATAGATAATAATATAAATGTGACCATAATACCCGGGGCAAGCGCGATCATATCGGCACTGGTAATATCGGGGCTCCCGACAGACAGATTTCTGTTTGAAGGCTTTCTTTCTAATAAATCCGGCCAGAGAAGAAAAAGACTCGAGTTTTTTAAAGACGAAACCCGGACTGTAATTTTTTATGAATCGCCTCACAGATTATTAAAGTGCCTTAAAGATATGCAAAACGTTTTCGGTGATATAACGGCTGTGTGCGCCAGGGAAATTACCAAAAAGTTTGAAGAAGTAAAGCGGGCGAACTTAAGCGTTTTAATAGAACACTTTAGCAAACAAACCCCTTTGGGCGAATTTGTGATTTTAATAAACCCGAAGATAAAATAAGGCAGTAACCGCAGCATTATGTCGGACGGCATAACTAGATTATCGGTAACAATCCCTTTTTACAACGCAGCCCGTACCCTGCGGCAATGCCTTAATGCAGTATACGATTCCGATTATAAAAATTTCGAAGTAATAGCAATAAACGATTACAGCAACGATAACTCCGGAGAAATAGCCAAAAGTTTTCCATGCACAGTGCTGTCAGCCGGCAAAAAAGGCGAATCTTGCGCGCGTAATGAAGGCATGAAAAAAGCAGCCGGGGATATTATTGTTTCGATAGATTCGGATGTTGTTGTGAAAAAAGACACGTTAAGCAGGATAGAAGAGGCATTCGCAAAAAATAGCCGGATAGCGGCTTTGGTAGGCGTTCTTTCAAAAGAGCACCCAAACAAAAATTTTTTTAGCCAGTATAAAAATTTGTATATGCATTATATATTCAACAAAATGCCGGATTATGTAAATTTTTTATACGGCTCCGTCTTTGCGGTAAGAAAGCGGGCAATAGAAGATTTTGATACAAAAAGACTGCATTACGCTCCGGACACCGAACTGGGCCTCCGGGTACACGACGCCGGCGGTAAAATCCTGCTGGATAAAAAACTAGAAGTTATGCATTTGAAAAAATACACCTTTGTCTCGTTTTTACGCAACGATTTCAGAATACCGTTTAGCTGGGCAGATTCTTTTATAAAACACAAAGGATATGAGTATCTTTTTAAAGAGCGGAGATTCGCCCACGCCAGATTAAGTCAGATAGTCAGCGTTGTTTTAAGCCCTGTTTTGCTGGCGTTCTTTTTTATTTTTGGCAAAACGCCGTTATTCTTACCGCTGTTTTTAACGGCACTGGCCGTCATATTTATTCTTAATTTTGACTTTATGGTGTTTTTAAACAGGGAAAGAGGGCCATTATTTTTTATAAAGTCTTTGTTTGTAATGCATCTTGATTATTTTGTTATGTTTTTGGGCGTCGCATCCGGTTTTGTATATACATTAACTACTGTACGCGCGCAAAAGGCATATAACTAAAAATAAGGAGCTAAGTTAAAAATGCGAAACAGCGCAGAGCACGCGATAAGTAAAATAAAAGAAACGGAAACTAATGCATTTGACATGGAAAAAAAGGCCCAGGACCGGGCCCAGAAGTTAATTTTGGATGCAAAGCTTGAGGCGAAAGAGATGCTTTTTTGGGCTGAGGTTGATGCGATAGCGAGGGCGCACGGCATATTGCTTCAGGCAAAAACCTTTATAAGCGCAGAGCTTGATAAGATAACAAAAAACACCCACAAAGAAAAGCAGGAAATAGATAAAAAGGCCGCCGCAAACATGCCAAAGGCCGCAGATTTCATAATAAAGGAATTTTTGAAATATTATGGCGATAGCAAGGCTTAAAAAATTAAAAATACTGATACATAATTCGGAAAAAGAAAGATTGTTCGAAACCCTGCAGAGAAAGGGTTCTGTTCAGATAATAGATTTAAGAACCCGTATTTCCGAAGGTGAATATTCTTTATTTATTAGTTCTGACGGCGAAGAATCCCCGCGCATAAAAATACTCGACAGCGCCGGGCAAGACCTGTTGTGGCTTATAAAGGTTATGTCCGGTGCAAACAAGACAAAGCGTTATACCATGACGCAGGATGAGTTCAGGGATATTGCGCAAAATTTTGATTACCACCCTATTTTGAATAAGGCGAAAGAAATAGAATCCCTGGTTAAAGATCTGGATTCCGCAAGGCACAATATTTTACAAAGCACAACAAGGTTTTTGCCCTGGGTGGATCTTGAGGCGGATTTAAAGGATATAGGCGTATCGGGGCATACGATAACAGGCCTTGCTGTTCTGGACAAGGCCTCGTTTATTAAGCTAAAAGAAGAGCTTCCGGGCCACAGCCTCGACGTGTGTATAGAACAGGTCCACGAGGCGGACAACAAAGTTTTTACCCTGTTTTGTTATCTTAAACAGGATGAAGACGCGGCAGAGCAGATATTCAAAAAACACGGCATGGAACACGTGTATTTTCCGCAGTGCTGCGGCGTGCCCAAGGGCATATTGAGCGCGCTTGACAAAGAACTGCACGAGGTATCCGCAAAAAAGAAATCTGCTATTAAAGAATTGACAAAGTTGGCGTCCTATAAAAAACAGGTAATGGCGCTGTTCGATAATTTTTATAACCTTAATAATAAAGAAAGCGCCGAGGAAAAACTTCTTAAAACGGAACTCATATACATTGCCGAAGGCTGGGTAAAAGAATCCGAAGCCCGTATTTTAAAAAAACAAATGGAAACAGAATTCCCGGAGGTAGAATTGTTTTTGGAAGACCCCGCCCCGGAAGATAACGTGCCTGTGCTGCTCGAAAATAACAGGCTCCTAGAACCGTTCGAGCTGATCACGAAAATTTACGGAATGCCTGCGTATAATGAACTTGACCCGACGCCGTTTTTAGCGCCTTTCTTTTTTGTATTTTTCGGGTTTTGCATAACCGACGCCGCATACGGTTTTATACTGGTGTTTGTATCCTTTTATGTTTTGAAAAAATTTAAAATGGGGTGGATGGGAAACAGATTTTTCAGGCTTCTTTTATACGGAGGCATATCCACCGTAATATTGGGCGCTTTGACCGGAGGCTGGTTCGGCAATTTAATAGATGTTCTGGCGCAAGATAACAAAATACTGCTGGGTTTAAAACACGCCAAAGATTCTATTGTATTGCTGGATCCGCTTAAAGAACCCATGAAGCTTTTGATAATTGCCTTATCTCTGGGGCTTCTTCAGATATGGTCTGCGCATATAATTGCTATATACGGAAATTTAAAAAACCGCAGGTATCTCGATGCGCTGTTTGACCAAGGCTCGACGCTCGTATTCCTGTTCGGCTTTACCGGAATAATATTAAATGTGCTGGGTGTTCTTCCGAAACAGCATCTGAATTTATTCATAGTCAGCATGATTATGGGCGGCGCAGGTATCCTGTTTACCGCAGGAAGGCATAATTTATCCATAGGCTCAAAGATGTTTTCAGGGGCATTCACTCTTTATAATACATGCTCAGGCTATATAAGCGACATACTTTCTTATTCAAGATTATGGGCGCTGGGCCTGGTAACCGGCGTTATGGCGCAAACATGTAATATGATGGCTGTTATACTGTCCGGTATGATGCCCATGGGAGGGTTTTTGCTGGGTGTTTTGATAATCATCAGCGGCCATATTTTTTCCCTTGTGATGAATTTGCTGGGCGCGTTCATACATCCCACAAGACTTCAGTTTGTGGAATTCTTTTCTAAATTTTTTAAAGGAGGCGGCAAAGAATTTCAACCGCTTCGCCTGGAGAATAAATATACAATAGTGGAATAGGAGGTTTCTATGGAATTTGGTTTGGTGTTCGCAATTTTAGGGGCTGTGTGCGTAATGGTATTTTCCGGAATAGGCTCAAGTATAGGCGTGGCATTGGCAGGGCAGGCAGCTGCCGGAGTAATGACGGAAGATCCCGACAAATTCGGGCTTATGATACCTTTAGTCGGCATAGCAGGCACGCAGGGTTTTTATGGATTTCTTCTCGGTTTTCTTGTCATAACTAAACTAAATCTTCTGGGAGAGGTAATAAAAGTCCCGACCGTTTCGCAGGGGCTTCAGTTTTTGTGCATAGGCGCGCTGGTAGGCATCGTTGAATTGGCATCGGCCGTATATCAAGGCAAGGTAGCGGTGGGTTCTATAGGAATAGTAGCAAAAAAGAAAGAAGAAGCAGGAAAGGCGATCGTTTTGCCAGTATTCGTCGAAATATACGCTATATTAGGGCTGGCGGCGGCGTTTTTA
>JAFGKX010000010.1 GCA_016928375.1 Candidatus Omnitrophota bacterium
AATCATGTTTTATCTTAACATTTTTGCGCCTAAAGGCTGATAATGTATTTACACTTTCCGCCTCTCTCACAAATATTTTTTCCGGATACGGCAGCAATAGGCGCATCAGAGGATATAAAAATAGTTTATGCGTAAATTTATAATCGAACGGGCCCATTGATTGCGGAAATATATAATATGGTATAGAAAATCTCTTAGCCGCTATAATATTCGACAGATAATCAAGCGAGTTAAGGCTATTAAACTGCGAGGACAAACAATAACCGCTTATATCCACGATAAAATCCAGTTTTTTGAATGTGCTTTTTACGCTGCCCGGGTCCCTGCAGGCTTTATTTTTGAATGGATTCAGGATATCCGCTTTTATCTTTAAGTTCCAGGGCATTATTTTAAACGCGTAAATATTCTTTTGCTCAGCGGGCCTTGTGTAATCAAGCCCGGAAAAAAGATAAACACTGCATTGCGAAAATGTTTTTTTAATCTGTCCAACAACGGTAAATACCATAGCCTGCGAACCTTTATTATAAAGTTCGCCGCCGGTTAAGCCTATAGTTATATCTTTTTTATCCCGCAAAGACCGCAGGTTAAAATCTTTTTTTGTTTTAAACAATCCAGCGGCAGCGGAAAACAATAAAATAACCGCTATTTTTACTCTCCTTAAATTTTTATTCATAGCCGCGGCAAGGTTTTTCTTAAACAGCGTAATTTTTATGCCGCATATATCGTAGCGTTCAGAAAGCCTTATAGCCTTTAATGATCTTTTTAATCTTTTGCGGGATTTTTTACTGATTTCACGGCATAAGTTATCCGGCTTGCCCAATCCATTATCCAGCGAATAAAGCATCGCGTATTTCATGTTGCGCTGTTTATCCTCTACGGACTGCGATTTTATGATTTCGGACATATCCTCTTTCTCCAATACGAACAAATCAGCGTATTTATCCAGTATGTCGCTGCCTTTTTTGGTCCTGACTATAACGCTTGATTTGCCGCAAGGATCGGCCTTATTTTCAATATAGCAGTCGCCCAAAGAAATATCGGAAAAACAATTTAGTTTATCAGTGCATAGCAGACACCTTTCAAGCTGAAATATATCCTTAATCTCCATTCGCAGCTTCTTATCCAGCGTCAGGCTACGGCCTGAATCAAATAAAAGTTTTAATCCTCCCGGATACCCGTAAGCTTCTTTGGCCCTGTATTCAAACTTTATAAGTTTTTCGCCGGTGTTTGCGCATATATCATTAAAATATCTTATAAAATTAAAATTCATGGTTTTATCGCAAAAAAGCCCCAGAAACAGTGGAATATTCTCCTCTCTGCGTCTATACTGCAGGTATTTTTTTATACCAAGCAGTTGGCACGGCGTTGCTATAATAATATATTTTTTATTTTTATTTTCTTCAAGCGTTTTTATGACATTATATACGGACGCGGGAACATATTTTGATTTGGCTGATTTATAAACAGCCTCTTCGCTGCTTGCGGCAGTCAATCTTGCCGGCTTATTATCAAAGATATCGAAATCTAGGACAAAGGCAGCGTCATATTCCCTGTTTTTTATAAGCGCGGCGGCGAGTTTCGTTGCCACCCCGCCGCTGGTTGATTTTTTTCTTAAGGAAAAATCCCTGGCATATGCCGTATAGCATCTCATAAAATCTCCGGTGCTGCCGGAACATCCCGGCATAAAATCTATGCCAGGACAAACAAGGCTGCATGAATAGCAGTTTTTGCATTTATCTTTTGCTATTTTTGGCAGAAATTTTCCCGCTGTATATTCCATAACAATAGCATTGTTTGGACATACCGCAAGGCATGCCTCACAGCAGGTGCACAAATTCAACCTGCGCACTATAGATACATTATTCTGTTTTATGATATTCCCGCCTTTTGATTGAATTAAAGACTTCTCTTGTTATAAATAATAATTTATTGCCTAAAAACATATCCGCCACGCATGAAAAGATTACAAATATTATACAGAATAAAACACCCTGCAGGATAACCGTATATACGCTGGCGTGCTTTATCAGCATAAATTTTATTAAAAACACAAAAGCTGCACTAAGAAAAGCGGTGAGGAACGCGGCTACTATGGGTTTGTAAAACTGCCATTTATAACTTCCTATGGCTTTTATCAGAATACCTGTTCTTATAAAAAACATAGCAGCGGAAGCTGAAACAACTGCGGCTGCTGTTCCTGCAATACCGTAAAACCGTGTTAAAGGATATATAAAAATAAGCAGCAATATTACCTGCGCAGCCTGCAGCCTGGCTACAACCTTGGGCTTGCCTATAGAACAAAACACAGGGGTCATGCTGGATATTATGCTTGCCATAACACTATAGAATACCAGAACGCGCATAACAGGGACGATAGCCATCCAGTTTTTACCCAAAAAAATCATTGTAAAATCACCTGCCAGCACAAATATAAGCGCGGCAATAGGAAAAGACAGAAAAACAGTCGTGTAGAGAATTGTAATATACACACTTTTTAACCTTACAATATCATCCTGTATCTTTGAATAAGCCGGGAAAGCCACATATGAGATTATGTTGTTAATCTCGGCGTTTGATATATCGGAAATCCTGTACGCTATCTGGTAAAAACCGAGCATGCTTATAGCCAGCATCTTGCCTATGAATATATTATCCATCTGGGTCAAAAGGTAGGCTAATATGCCTGACGCAAATATCCATTTACCGAATTTTATCAGCTCTTTGCTTTTTTTCGGATCAAACCTGAATTTTGGCCTGTAGCTATGAAGGGTGTATGATAGGATAAGCCCTGCAAGATCACCGGCTAAAAATCCGATAACAAGGGCCCATACATTGCGGAAAAAGAATGCCAATACTATTGCAGTCAGTAAATAAGCCGATGTTTTCACAAACTCGAACAAAAATTGCTTATAAAATTCGAGTTCTTTATAAAAATAAATAATACCTATGTTCGCAATGCCTCTTAAAAAAACACTTAGGGATAGAACTCTTATTAACGGGGCAGCTTCTTTTACTCTAAAAAATCCGGCTATCATAGGGGCAAATATCAGCAGCAAAGCGGCGAAAAAAAGGCATTTTATGATCTGTATAGTCCATGTTGAGTTTAGATACGGGGCTATGTCGTTTTTTTTCTGGATCAGCGCTTCATTAAAACCAAGTTTTGAAAATGTCTCCAGAAAATAAAAAACCAGCATTACTATACCGAAAAAACCGAAATCCTGCGGAGAAAGCAATCTCGCAAGTACAATAATGCATAACAGCCGGAACAAATGGCCTGTTATGCGCAATAATAAAAGCAATAACCCGCCGTGAACAACCTTGCGGGACATGCTTTCCTGCGCGCACAAAACCCCTACTGTATCTTTTTGCATATATATTCTTTTGGATTGAATTATTTATTCCAGTATTCCTGGAAAAGGACTAAAGCAATACCCAGCATTATGCTTAAAACAACAGTCACCAATACAATACGCGTCTTTTTGGGGCTTATAGGAATTGTCGAGACCCTGGGTTCCCTGAGTAATTCAATGTTACAGACCTGAGCCTTGGCAAGATTTAATCTTCCTATCATAAGATTTATATCAGCGATCTCGGCGTTAATGTCATTGATCGTTTTTGAGGAATTTTCAATACCCACCAGATCGATCAGGGATTTATTAAAATTATCCATAAATGCCATATTCTGTTGTATAGCATTAGTATACAACAGCGTCGATACCTCGTTAGTACCGTTATTTTTGCACAGCAACGCTTCTTTTTCCGCGATAAGCTTATCCGTGTTTTTCTTAAGATTTTCTATCTCGGATGCAAGATTCGCCTGTCTTTTTTTCAGGATATCAAGACCTTCTGCTTTTAATTTTATCTCTTTTTCTCTTTTGGCAATCATGTCTTTCGCGATATCGATTTCTTTATCGATATTGCCCTGCACAAGTTCTATATCTTTTTTATACATATTCGAGAGCTCTACAAACAGCTGGTTCAAAACTTTTAGCGCTGTATCAGTTTTATCCTGCCTCTCATACATCCTTATTTTTATTATATCGCTGTCTTTAGGCTGGATAACATCGAATTTCAGGTCTGTTTTCGGATCCAGATTCAGTTTATCCCGTATGCTGTATGTAATAACGCCTGTTTCGATCCTGGTTGTTATATTCTTAGGCGTATCGATAGGGATTATTCCTTTGGCAATTGTATTCGATATAATGCCAGGTTTTACTATTATGGAAACTTCATAGATTTTGGGCAGCAGTAAACTAATTGCCACGGATAGCGCGACTAAAACCACAGATATCGCCAGTATCATATTTTTTTTCTTAAGCAAAATATTTACGTACTCTTTAAATTTCACTTCCTGCTCCTGCATATCGACACCTCCGATTATTGGTTA